>JAUXFE010000101.1 GCA_030620215.1 Candidatus Peregrinibacteria bacterium | reverse complement strand
GAATGAATGAATGTGGTGAGCGATGATCTGAAACAGCCAATTGAGGATAGAGCAATTATTATCCCAAAAGAACATATGGATTATATGCTAGATGCTATCCGCTATTTTAATAATTCGTTTAAAATGCAGGTTCGTGGATTGCGATATCTTTCGATTGCTCGTGAGATGCATATTAAGACCGATTCAGGTATTATGATATGGCTGACATTTGTAAAAGATTATAAAAAACAAATGGACAAATTAAGTTCCATTTATGAAGCGGCAGAGTTTGATAAAGAAGATCTTGCTTATATTGATTTAAGGGTGAGGGAGAAGGTGATTTATTGCCCTGTGAAGTCGAGATGTAATTCCCAATAGGGGCTCCAGTTGGGGCTCCGATAGGTGTTGAACTAAGTAGACACCAATTGGAGCACCCATAGGAGCACCCACTGGAAAAATATGCTAAGAAGTCTCATCAGTTTACTATTATTGGCCAATCTAAGTACCGGTACTTTGTTACCGCCGGTCAGTGATATTCAAAAATCTTTTGATGTTACCGATTTGCTTTCTGTAAATCGTATTCCGGTTAAAGATTATAATGCAATCCAGCCTGATATTGAGGCTAAGGCGGCACTTATTATGGATGTTGATTCTGGTGTTGTTTTGTTTGAAAAAAATGGGCGTGATCAATTGTCTATCGCAAGTTTAACTAAAATTATGACCGCAATTTTAGTCATGGAATCACTTAGTTTATATGAAGTTGTAACAGTTGATGAAAATTATGCAAATTTGTCAGAAGATGAAGTCGGGGTGAGAATTTGGCTTAGACAAAATGAGAAAATTACGGTTGGAGACCTGCTTGTTGCACTTCTTGTACGCTCTGCCGGAGACGCGGCTTTTGCGCTAGCCAAGCATCATAGTGGTTCTGTTGAAGAATTTGTGAATGAAATGAACAAAAAAGCCGAAATTCTTAATTTAAAAAATACTCATTATATGAATCCAATTGGTTTGGATGATGATGAGCATTATTCCAGTGTTTTTGATTTGGCGATTCTTACCAAATACGCACTTCGTTTCCAGACATTCAGAAACATCATAAAAATAAAGGAAGCAAATATTACTTCCACCAATGGCCGAATAAGCCATTCATTTAAGTCCACAAACCGTTTACTTGATAGTTATCTGGATATTCAGGGGGTAAAAACAGGAACAACAGATGCTGCAGGGGAGAGTGTGATCAATTTAGCTCGCAGTCCTGATGGTCACGAAATTATTGCGATTATATTAGACAGCCCTAATCGTTTTCAGGAAAATAAGAGTATTATTGATTGGGTATTCAGGAATTATTCCTGGTAGCCATTATATTGCTGTTTTTGCTGCATTTACTGCTGATTCTACCGGTTGTTTTATTGTGTTTCCTATTGTTTGCCCAACCGCCAGAAGTCCTTTTGCCGGTGCGATAGTTGCTCTGCCGACTGTGGCTGCTAACGCAATGGTGCCTCGCCCGGGTGCAGATACAATATCAATCATTTCACGGCTTAAATCTTTTACACCTGTCGTGACATTCTGCAAAGCTCCTATTGGATTTAAATCAATTAATTCGCCCATGGCCTTTAACGGAGTTCCAATTATTGTTTTTGGCATGTCTATGTAGTCTTTTCCGACTCTTGTGATCTCTTCTCCTATATGTCCGCTACCAACAATCATGTCCTTGGCCGAGGATATTCCTCTTTCTATGCCTTCTTTTGTGGGTGTTAGGGCTGTTAAGACCTCCTTTGTTTTTTCAGGAATGTTTACCATTAGGTTTTTAATTGTTTATAAATATCATCAATTTTTAGCTGATCTTTAAATCTGTGTAAATCCTCTGTATCGCTATTTACCGCTTTTTCAAAAAGGGATATGTCATGTTCCAGTGCAGCTTTTACATCCTCTATATGTGCATATAAATTGCTTATTTTTTCTGTTTCTGTTTCAGGCAATCCTTTAACGTAGGCATCAAGTTTTCCCAGATATGTCCAATATATATTCATGACAAGCTTGAACAGCTCTTCTACGTTTTTTACCGTTTGTTTGATTTGTGATTGTTCCATATTTCGTATTGTGGGGCGCATTGTGGTTATATCCAACTTTGCTCCGCTACTCGCCCAACCATTCGTTAGTATATCTATTAATTATATCATTATTTGGTTGACATCGCAAGGGGCAGATGTTAGAATGCGCATGAAATGATGTATTTTTTGTGTCAAGCGGAATGATTTGTAAATCGGCATACAAAAGCAGTAAAATCCATACGATAATAGTTAAGGTCATTCAGGTTTACTTTTAACACCTCCAAAAATAAGTCCAAAAGACGTTAACATACAGGCAAAACTCGCACGCCATGCGAAATTGACAAATACAAATTATCCTCAAAAGAACTTTACTCCAGTGGCAATTCGGCAATCTTTCTTTGGTTTGGTATTTGCTAAGGTTAAATCCGTATTTAAGTTAAATACAGATAACCCAATGGCGACGGGTCTCGCAAAACGCGTACTGGCATTTAGTGCGGCGTTTTTTGTAATTACTTCTTTTATTCCGCTATACCAATATACTGAGGGCTATTATCTTGAGGATGAGATGGGGATACTTGATTTTACTGAACAAGAAACAAATAGCGCTTTGGATGACATTATGACAGAGGATGGTTTCTTATTAAAACCGGCTTTAAATTCCGCTCAGGGTGATCGCACTACTGCTAATGAAATTTTTGCTTATGAAGTAGAACCCGGTGATACGCTTTCATCAATTGCTCAGCGTTTTAGTATCAAAAAAGAAACTTTGGTGATGGAGAATGATCTTTGGAATGCAAATCGTCTCCGTACCAGTATGGTTTTGAAAGTTCTGCCTGTTGATGGCATTTCTCATCTTGTTAAAAAAGGCGATACAGTTGATAAAGTTGCGAAAAAATATAAGGTTGAAAAAGATGTTATTGCAACACAAAATCAGTTAAAAGATGGTGAGGATCTTCTTGCGGGGATGGCTTTGATTATTCCT
>JAUXFE010000016.1 GCA_030620215.1 Candidatus Peregrinibacteria bacterium | reverse complement strand
TATACACCTTTGCTTAAATAATTCAGATGAGAGTATTATACACCGTTTCATCCTTCGTAGTTTAAGCTTTGACGTAATAAAACGTTGCTAATTATGGAGATGTAACAATAGTTACTACGGAGAATGGAAGCTTTTATTTTTTTATTTCGGTTCAAAAGTAATTATTTAAGCTTCGGTGCATTATACGCAATTATAAAAGCGTAGGTGTGTAAAATTATGCGCTAAGACGCTTTCGCCCTTTATTGCGGCGGCTCTTTATAACTTTAGTTCCGCCTTTTGTAGCCATTCGCGCCTGAAAACCGTGACGTTTGTGACGCTTTCTTTGATTACCTTTACTAAGCATATCGTATATCTTAAAAGACCTTGAAAAGGTTATATACTTTTGTGGGAAAAGTCAAACTAATTCGTGCTTTTAGCTGTGGCTCGTGTCCTCTTCGGCTCCGCTCAGAGTCCTGTGGACCGTGCTCGATTACTCGCTGTTGTCCTATTATATTGTTATTGGTTATTAGTAATAAACCCTATCACAATAAAATAGGTCCACAGCGGAGCACGAGCCACAGCGTCAGCACGGTCTACAGCGAAGCACGAATTATTTATCCGTAATATTCATCCACAAATTCTTTTGCCTTTTTTAGCTTCTTTACAACTTTTTCATCGTCACCTGCAGATAATTCGGCTGGGCGTACGCGGATACTGATTGCACCTTTATAGCTATGGCTTTTAAGTTTTTTCAAAAAGCTTTCGAGAGGTAAGATACCTTCATTTGGGAGTGAATATTCTTTGTGTCGGCGAACGTTGGAAAGATGGACATGGACTACAAGTTTATTTAAATGTTCGTATATTCTGATTAAATCCCATTTTTTTGAAACCGTGGAGGCACAATCCAAAACTACCATTCCGAATTTCTTAAGATCCGTAATATTATTCATCGCTCTTGCCGGCAAAAAGCCCAAAAAGGTTTCACCCGGTGCGTTGACCAAGGCAACTTGTATCTTTTTCTTTTTGCGAACCGATTTGATTTCTTTTTTAAGCCAATTTGTAAATTTAAAATCAAGAAGTTTTGGCGGAGTGACAACAACCACAGGGCATTTTAAATAAACCGCCATTTCAATAACATGCTCCACGCTTTTTTGTGATCCATTTGCAGGTGCATGTAGTGCGGCAACCGGCAAATTATATTTATTGGATAGTTTTTTTATATATTCTGCGTTTTGTGAGTCGTAATTACTTTTATCTACGCCAATTTCTATCCCGTCATAACCGGCTTTTTGCGTAAATTCAAAAATGCGGTTTAGACCGTATTTACTTAACGAACTTGTATGTAATGTAATCATAACTTTATTTTTATTTTTTACTGGATAATTATACCATTGATATAAAAAAAATAAAAATTGAAAACCTGCCTACCGGTTTATATATCGGAGGCATGCAGGTAGGTTGAAAATTACTTAGATTCTAAATACCCCTTATTCTCGGCTTCTTTGGCGTTTGAAAAATAGAGCCTATTGGATTCCGTAATATTGAATGCCCGTCTATCCAAAATAGAATAATAGTATTTACCTTTACTGCTTGCGATAAATTGGGTATTTGGGGGAATAGTTTCTTCTACGTAAAAGTCCTTTAGATTAATTTTATATAAAGGGATTTGAAATTCACTTTCAGCGTCTAATTCCAAAATATTATCTGCGCTGTAGGCAAGTCTGGCATTACGTCCGCTGATTTTACCGTACAGCTGTCCATTTTTTACCTCGAATAATTTAATTGTCGTTGTCCCCGGATTTATTTCGCCAATTGTTTTTATTTCGGGAAACGATTTAGTTGTTGCATAGAAATATCCGATTGTATAACCGATCGTTAATCCGATAGAGAGGATTAGAGTGATTGAGATTATTAAATTAATTAGCTGAGATTTGTCTTTAGTCATAATTAGTTTGTTTAAATTTATAAAATTTACATCCACAAATTTTCAGGATTATTACGGTCTAATTCCCATTTTTCCGGATTGTCGTATATGTATTTGCGGATTCTGTTTAATGATTTTTCGTTTCGGATGATGTGATCGTAGAATAGGGGTTGCCAGGTGAAATACATGTTTTTCTGATTACAAATTCGTTTAACGGATGATTTGAAACCACGGACAATGGATGCCAGGTTATTACGTTGTGGGCCGAATTGGTTATTATTCCATTTTTTACCCATTCGTAGAGACGCATTGCAATGCGTCTCTACGAATGGTGGATTATAAATTTGAATAATTCCATGTACATGATTCGGCATCACAACGAATTCATCCAAAAAAACATTATTACGTAATTCACACGTTTTTAACCATTGTTCATGAACAACACATCCAACATCTGATAACCCCATAATATAATCATGGACATCACCAAAATATTTCACCATGTTTTTAGTGCAAATGGTTATAAAATACCATCCATCCGATGAATAATCCCAATGTGGTAACCGTGTAGATTCGACCCGATATTTATTTTTAAACAATGACATAAAACCTCCAGACAAGAAATAAGTTGCCGGGAGGGGGGATTCGGTTTAAATTGGATACGAGTATATATAGTAATTAGTAATATGTCAACATATATTTTCATTCTTGGCAAGGGTAGGGAATTGTCATTAGCAGAGCTGGAAGCCCGTTATCCAGATGGCGAATTTACTATTGCCAGTTCTGATTTTGCGGTTTTGGATACAAAACAAAAAATCGATCAGTCCGAATTTGATAAGTTAGGTGGGGTTATTAAGGCGGGGGAGGTTGTTTCTGAGTCTGGAAAAAATAATTTGCCTGATGAATTAGTCCGCTTATTAACCAGTCGCCATACAGGAGGTAAATTAAATTATGGGATTAGTCTGTATGGTTGGTCCGAAAAACATTTGCGGTCACTTCTTTTGGATTTAAAAAAGAAATTAAGAAAAGAAGGTGTTAGCAGTCGTTTTGCGAATCAAAATTTCATAAATATATCAACAGCACAGCACAAGGGTCTTAAAAAGAAGGGGATTGAGATGATTGTTGCGAAAGATGGTGATCGATTTCTAATTGCTGAGGTTATAGCGGTTCAGGATATCGATGCTTATAGCGAGCGTGATTACGAAAAGCCTTTTCGTGATATGAAAGTCGGCATGCTTCCGCCAAAGCTTGCTCAGATCATGATTAATCTAGCAGGTGATGGCCAAAAGATCTGGGATCCGTTTTGCGGAGGAGGAGTGCTTGTTATGGAAGGTTTATTGATGGGGCATGAGATGATGGGGTCGGATATTGATTTAAGAGCACTGGAAGGCGCGAAAGAGAATGTCGCCTGGTTAGGAGAGAAGGCTGATTTATTTTCTCACGATGCCACTCGTCCTATTAAAGATAAAAAGTTTGATGCAATTGTCTGCGAGGGTTATTTGGGCCCGCCACAAACACGTGTTCGGTCAGCCGATGAGCTAAAACCCCTTATTAAGGAGCTCGATAAGCTTTATGTCGGTTTTTTTAATGCGTTGAAAGAGATTAAATTCAAGGGTCCTATCGTCATTGCCTTGCCGTTTTACCTCCTGAGGGATGGTGTGGAGTTGGATTTAAATTTGACTGTTAAAAATATTGAAAAACTTGGGTTTAAATTAAACCCAAAGATCCTTAAATACGCTCGACCTGATCAGATGGTAGGGCGTGGGATTTATCGTTTTTCACTTTTATAGTATCTCAGCTTTTTTGCAACCGGTCTCATCCCTAAAGCTGAAAACATCGTTGCTATAAAAGCTGTTGCCACCAGAATGGAGAAAATTGTGCTGTTTATAATGCCCATCTGAAGACCTATTGAAGCGATGATCAAGTCAATTGTCCCGCGGTTGTTCATAGCGAGCCCTACAGCCAAAGATTTCATAGGTTTTATTTTTTGAAGACGGCACATGAGTCCGCTTCCTATCACTTTTCCAAATATCGCTATCAGTAGAATTACCAGTAGAAATTTCGGCATGGTCTGAAATGCTTTAAAATTCAGATTGAACGCGAGGCTTGCAAAAAATATCGGAGCGAAAAAACCGTAACTGAGACCATAGATCCTGTCTTCAATTTTTGCGAATAATTTTTTGTCTATTAATTCTTCATGTATAAACAGCCCGGCCAGGAATGCGCCAATAATCATATGAAGGCCTATTAGCTCTGCAATTAGCCCCATTAAAAGAGCTATGATCAGTGTAAGGGTAAAGCTTTTGTTTCCAAAATTGATAATGCGGTTCATAAAAGGCGCGATTTTTATCCCGCCATATAATACTATCCCGAAAAACAGAATGATTTTGAGTATAAAATAGACCAAAGAAAGCGGAGCAACGGTTCCCAGTTCCGCAAAATTCAAAATTATTGAAAAGAGAATAAGAACAAAGACATCCGTGATGATCGATGCGCTTAAAATTAAATGAGCGGAACCAAAATTATGTATTTTACAGTCTTTTAGCAGTCTTGCGCTTATTGCTATTGCAGTGGCTGAAAGTGCCGTTCCTATAAATAATGAAGTTAAAATAGGTAGTCCAAATGCTCTGGACGCAAAAAATCCTCCCAATAAAGTAAGAACTATTCCACCCAATGCTATCAAAAAAGATTTTTTCGTTGATTTAAAAAGACTTCTCGGATTCGTTTCCAGCCCGACATGCAGCATCATAAAAAATATACCCAGTTCGGCTATAACCTTAATTGTTTCACTGTCTGCAGGAACCCAGCCTAGCAGAGCCGGCCCTACTAAAATACCTCCCATCAATTCTCCAAAAACAACAGGTAGTTTAAGAAAGCGGAAGGCTTTACCAGCCGTCCAGATAACTACCATTAGTATTAAAAGGTTGAAAAAATCAGGCATATATTTATTACAAAATTACAAACGCTTCGCTATTACAAAATTACAAAATTATTCCCATAGTAAATGTAGCGTTAATTAAAGGCATCATTAATTTTGTAATTAAATATTATGGGAAAGAAAAACCCAGAACACTTGCTAGATCAGCCAAAGTAACGCCTTCTTCCTCCTGTATTTCCACTTCCTGTATTTTACCCCAGTTTTCCTGGATCGTAACGGCATCACTTAAATTTATTCCATATAATCCATCAAGATTTCCGTGATCCCATTCTTCGGGTTTGTTTCTTAATAAATCACCCCAAGCTTTTATATCTTTTATATCAATTACATCATCAGAAGGAAAGAAATTACCATATTGAAATGGTCGTCTCAGATTAAGTGTTAAAGTTGCTGTAAGGCCTTCCGGTGTAAGCTGAGCATTTCTAAGAATAACTTTTGATATTTTTGGAAGCACGTATTTAACATATGTCGTTTTTCCTGTTACCGGATTAAAATATGCCAGCTTAATTTTTAATGTGAACTCTTCGCCTGAAATGAATTCTCCAATTGGTATATTGTTTGCTTCACCGAACAAATCAACATGCGCTTTAAAAGTACCTAGTATATTATTGTTTCTGTCATATTTCTCTATAATAACATCGGTGGCGTGGCTGGCTCCTTTAAATAAGTTTTCTACTATTTGCATGGTTTCTTCATTACATTCAGGTGCACCCAGGCATTTTATGAGTATTTTTTCATCTTCACTGAAGTCATCCAAGCTATTTTTAGCAAGGAGAGTTGTTTTTAATGGAGCTAAAATATTAATTCCTTCTTTTGCATATAGCTCGGCTTCAATTTGGTCTATTATATTTTCAAGTTTTTCTGCCATGAAGTTCGAGATTCTTGCTTCGAATTGGGATGAATTTACATTTTTTAAGGTTAAGAACAACGGAGGAATGATGTTCTCCCTTTGCTGAATAATTTTATATCTAATTGTTTGATTGAATGCAACGCAGTCAACCAGATAGTTAAAGATGGTGTCTCCGGTTAATTTTTCACCAAGTAATCTTACTTTTGACTGGAAGCAGGCACCCTGATTAATTGATTGTGGTGCTAATTGCTGGATTATTTTTTGCTGTATCTGCAGAGTGCTTGTTGCCTGAGCTGTTACTTGAGTAGTTAGTGCGGCGATTTGCACAGGGGCTGATTCCAAAAGTTCCTGTAAAAGTTCCATCAATCTCTGACTCATACCTTTTTTGTTTTGGATCTTTAGATTCAGGAATACATTTGGAATAGGAGTGCCATCCGGTATCACCGGATTAATCGAAGCTTTTGCAATGGAGCCTGTAGCTGAAGCACAATTGGTATTGGCAACTATATAATAACCGTAATCAATGACCTTATTGGATTTGTTGTCAGGTATACCTCCTTTATCATAAATTTTTGTGCCTAGCGTTGCCATTCTTTCGATTTCTTCATTACTTCTTTTTTTATCTAAATACTTTGTGATATTCGGGTAATTTACTGTTGCGATTTTATTAGCGTTTTTTACTCTATAATCACTACTGGAACCTCTATACAATATTCCGCGATAAATATCAGTAGTTATACCTTCGATTATTTCAACCCTGGTAACACCAGCTTCTTTTTTATAATACTCATTAAAATCAGGTGAAATTTCAATTGTTATTTCTTTTTCCAATATTCTTTTGATATCCACATCCACTGTTTCGTTATCATCTTTTTCTGACACGGAAGATAAATAACTTATGAACTTAATAATTAACGGATCTATGGCTTCTTTTGCTGTAGAATCGTTACGAATTTTCGTAAGAATATCCATCATCAGCTTGGTTTCATTATCATTATAATCATTATTTTGGCCTAACATGCTGTAAATAACGTTATATCGAACTTTCTTTAACATACTGATCAAGTCATTTTTGTAATTACTTTCAATACAGTTTTCTATTTGTATGAAATAACCAGTTCCAAAAAGTAAGTTTTTATATATTAAGAATTTTTCATTGGTTTGGTAAAAATCAGCAAGATTCATTATTCCAGCGTGTTTTTTCCAGATGTTAAGCAATTCAGTGAAACCTATATCCAGAGTTTGCTGAGTGTTTTTTATTAATTGTGAATCGAATAATATTGATTCAATAATAGGTTTTAAGGTTTCTTCTTTAATTACATCCTCTAAGGCATTATCAAATTGCCTTTTTCTTTCTGCACTTATCTTCTCAAAGAAGTTGGCAACTTCTTTTTCAAATGGGCTGTAATATGAAATGGCATGGGCTACAAATGGATTGTAGGATTTATTTTCTGAATATCTAAGAGTGGTTCTTGTTGCGTTTGATATACACTTAACAGCAGAGTTAAATCGGGCAGAATCTGATACGTCAGCTTCTTTTACAAGTCTTGATGCTAAAGTTTTGGTAAATGCTGTCATAAAATCACTCCATATGCTCAAGACAGGTATCGTTTCTCTCGATTGTTCTCTGAGTATAGTCAGATTTCTTGTGATTATATATAAGCTCTCTTTAAGTGCTTCGGTAAATATTTTTTCCGCATTTGTATTATTTTTTAATGTCTCTATGGCAAAATATGGCCACCAGTCTGAAAAGATCTCCTGAATTCCAATACTTTTTAACATATCTCTTATTACTCCGATTTCTCTATCCGCGTAACTGTGGAGATTTTTTTCAAAGGATCCTTTTAATGTCGGGCTTATTGATTTAGAAATACTACTGAAGATATAGCGGGCGAAACCGCTTTTTAAATCTCCGGTGTTGCCATTTATTGTTATGGTAGGGTTTTTTTCCAAATATTTTAGGAGTATTTCAATTTTTGTATCTGTATCGAAATCCTCTATTGATATTTTTGATTTGGACCAATTTAACTCAACGGTTGGGTCTCCTTCTTCATCCGGTGTTATTGGTAATTCTTTTGGTAAATCAATAGGGCTTGGTATGGCACAGGCAACTGGTATTGTTGGGCTCCAGCCTCCTCCTCCACAAGAACCACCTGACACTTCTAGTGCACCAGCTTCTACCGGGCCATCTGGTCTTGCGTTACCTAAAAAGTCTTCAGTTGGTGTTTCTGCGGCTATGGTACAGGTTTGATACGTTGCAGGATCATTTAAAACAAAACCTGTGCCAGCTGACGCATAATTCGTAACCGTTGCAGCACTTATATATGGATCAGTAAGAGTTTCCGCAAAGTTATTTCCACTTCCATGACCTGCGGCATTTGCATCGTAAATTTCGCCTATAACAGCCAAATCATTTACATTTTCCCCACCTGTATTGTAATAATATGTACGAGGAGGGTTAGGCCCTGGAGGTAAATCGTTGTAAACAATGTTTTGTTTAACTATAGTGTTAACAGGCTTACTTATTGGCAAGAAATCAATAGAAATTACGGTAAGGTCTCCTAATTTAATCTCTGAATTAGCTGGATTGCCAGGATCATTTACAAAGACAAAATCATCACAGTTGTTGTAAAGAGAGTTGTTAATAATCTTTGCATTTTTAGCTGCGGCAACTGCTATACCTGCACATGCAGGTACTGTGATCGAAGGCACAGTTATATCGAATCCAAAAATGCTATCGATTGTAGTGAGTAACGTATTTAGATCTTCAGTTCTTAAAGTACCTGTATTACCCGATAGAATGTTATTGGCTATGGTTACATTTTCTGTTGCAAGCATTACTATACCCATTCCATTGTCGTGGATGTAATTGTTTTTGAATGTACTGTTTTTTACTCCAAGTAAGCCAAGACCAAAATTGTCGCTGAAATTTTTAATTTCAAACCCTTGCATGGTTATGTTATCACCTAAAACAATTACAGGTGATGCTATGCTTATATTAGTTTCACCCGGCCACGGTTCAATATTTAAGCTTGTTGAAGTGTAAAGAGTATCTCCGGTTCCTGTAGGTGTCGCATTTCGCATATCTTCTCCTGAAGCGATTATTACATCTTCTAATAATGTTGCACTTGCTCCTTTAATGTAAACTGTAATGTCTTCATACGGAGGGTCTTTAAACATATCCTGATACCATTTCTCAGCAAGTAGGGATGTAAAATCTTTACAGGGACTGGTAGATTCTTGACCGCATATTCCCCCTATTGCATGGGCTGACGGAAAAATTCCAACAGTTCTTAGGTCGTAATTGATATATGCAATGTTAGGGTAACAATAGCTGTCAGCTGAATCTTTTACTCCATCGCCATCATTATCAAGTGCGTCACCACAATCTTCCCAGCTTATATCTTCAGTTACAGCAGTTGCCCCAAACCCAATCATTGTAGTTACTGCCGTTCTTGCTGCCGCATGAGTAGTTTCTGTTGAAAGTTCCTCATTACCTTTTAAGCTTATAGTATTTCCTGAAGCAAAACTTGCACTACCTGAAACCAAAGGTGAGAGATCGCCGATATTGTTTTTGTGCAAGTTTAATCTTGTAAGATTCGTTAAATTACCCCAATTCACAGTGCTTAAATCACTTATGTTATTGTTGCTTAACATTAATGTAGTAATAGTATTATTTGTTCCAAGCCCATCTAATGGTGTTATATCTGTAATTGAGTTTGTATTTACAGAATCAAATGGATAATACTCATTACTTAAGGCGAGTATATCGAGGCTTGT
>JAUXFE010000077.1 GCA_030620215.1 Candidatus Peregrinibacteria bacterium | reverse complement strand
GCGTTTCTCAGGCTTCTGAGTCTGAAAACAATTATGAGATCGCCCGAAAAATGGGCGCGCATTTTGCCATCGAAGGCAGCATGCGAATGGATGAGAAGAATGTTAAGATATCCATCAAAGTGCTGGATTCGACGACAGGTGAGCATATCTGGGGTGAACAATATCGCCGGGATCTGACCGCGGAGAGTTTGATCACAATTCAGGAACAAATTGTCCTGGAGGCCATCTCTAATATAGCCGGTGAGTTTGGCATTATTCCGCAAAAGCTCTCAAAAGATGCCAGAAAAAAGCGACCGACTGATTTAGAAACCTATGACGCGATTTTCCGGTTTTATTATTATCAAACACAATTGACTCCCGAAACTTATATGTCTGCCTTTACCGCTCTTGAACAGGCCGTACAACGTGATCCCGATTGCGGTGTCGCCGCAGCTATGCTCGCCGAATTGCACATTGTTACATTTTCATTGGATTTGCCCAGGAGCGAGGATGTGCTCGACAAGGCCGGAAAGCTCATCCAGAAGGCCATCAACACAGATCCGGCAAACAAACTTGTGCGAATTATTTCAGCTCATCTCTACTTTCAATTAAATAAGCGGGAACTTTTCTACCTGGAGATAGAAAAGGCACAGAAATTAAATATAAACTCAGTTCTTCGTATTGGCAGCATTGGCCATTTTCTTGCGCTCTATGGTGACTGGGAAAAGGGCAAACAGCTGATAGATAAAGCGATGAGCGGGAACCTTAACTATCCACATTGGTACCATGGCGCTACAACGGTTTATTACTACAGGCAATACGAGTATAAATTGGCCTACAAAGAGGCGATTCAATACGATTTGCCGGGACTTTTTTGGGGACCCTTGTTGCGTGTTGCCTGTCTCGGGCAGTTGCGGCGACAGAAGGAAGTTGAACAAAACATTGCTCATCTTTTAAAGTTGAAACCGGATTTTAAGGAAAAAGCGCGCATGCTCATTAAGCGCTATGTTAAAGAAGACGCGTTGGTTGAACATATCATAGAGGGGCTTCAGAAAGCAGGATTACAAATTCAGTAGTATTTTTGCTTATTTATTTTTATGCTGTTGCGACACATTTTAAATCTACGGACTAAACCTCCTTGCGTCCCTGGTTGTTATTACAGAATCATGCCTGGCTTCGCCATTATTTTAACCTGGAATTGAGCCAACTGCTTTGACAAAAAGTCAGCAAGATTACATACATAAGTCGACTTGCTGATCGGGTAAGTATCCGACTTAGGTGTAATAATAAAATTGGCCTCTGTCTTTAAATCATCAACCGCTACTAGAAACCCTTTTGATAGTTTAGGTTGAGATGTATATTTAATTTCAATACATGCTTTTGGTTCTGTTCCTCTTACAAGTACTAGATCACTTTCAGTGCCCTGATGTGTTCTGTAATAATAAAGTTTTAGTTCATTTGGTAGCATTTGATGAATCTGTTCTATAACATAACCTTCCCATGAATTGCCGATCAGATTGTGACCATGCAGTGATTCATAATTGTTAATTCCGGCCAGATAGTGTAGAATACCGGTATCGCGGATATATATCTTTGGAGATTTTACTAACCTTTTTTTTAGGTTGAAATAGTAAGGTTCCAATCGACGAACAATAAAAGCAGCTTCGAGAAAATTTATATAACGATTTATTGTGGGAACGGTTACCCCAAGAGATTTAGCGAATGTACTCGCATTCCAAATACCACCATGATAATGGGCTATCATTGTCCAAAGTCTTCGCATCAGAATTGAATCAGCAGATAAGCCGAGCATCTGCAGGTCTCTTTCTAAATATGTTTGGACAAAATTTCGCATCCATGTGGTAAAAATATTACTTTTACCGGATAAAAATGCTTCAGGAAATCCACCTTTAAACCAATGATCGACCATGTTATGATCTTTGATGATCTCCATCAGGTTGAAAGGTGATAGCTCAGTATATACAATCCTGCCGGCAAGTGTTTCAGAACTCTGTTTGAGAAGATCAGGTGAGGCTGATCCTAAAATGACAAATCTTCCCGGATCGCGTTTACGATCTATAAGTGCCCTTAGAGTACTAAAAATATTGGGCATTCGTTGAATTTCATCCAATATCACACACTTTTCTTCATGTTGTTCCAAATAGATCTGCGGATCATATAACTTATTAAAATCTTCAGGAAGCTCCAGGTCGAGGTAAATACACTTTTTATCGATCTGACTTATCAGTTTTTTTACCAACGTCGTCTTTCCGACCTGCCTTGGTCCAATAATTCCCACTACAGGAAAATTATGAATTAAATCCAAAACACTGGACGTAATGTTTCTGTAAATATACATTTATTTTACCATGAATATTTAAATATTAATTTTAATATTTCATGGTTAATATAATGCAATAAATTGAAAATATCAATAATTATTATAACATTTGATTCGTTTGAACTATGTCTGCCTACTGGCTAAAAGCAGGTATCCATATTTAGATTCCACTGACGTTTCCATTTTTTCATTCGTTTCTCTCTTACGATGGCCGTGTTTACATCTGAATGTGATTCAATGTAAGCTAATCGGGTCACGTCATGTCTCTTGGATCACATAAAAAGATAAATTTAATTACAAGGTCTAAACAACCGCATACCTCTAAAAACTTTTGGTTTGCATTATTATTGGAAATCAGTTCAGAATCCGAATTGTTTGATTAATTGCATTTTGTAGATCATAACCATAAATTTGGAATCATAAATTCCAAAATGCTTAGATATATGGAAACTTATATTCCAAGATTTTTTAATTCTCCAAACCAAAGTTTTTTTCTTTTTGGACCCAGGGGAACTGGTAAATCCACATATTTAAAAAAACATTTTCAAGATGCGCTTTGGATTGATTTGTTAAAACCCGATGAATTCAGAAGATTTTCCGCAAAACCTGAAAGGCTCATAGAACTCGTTTACGCCAATCCAGATAAAAAAAATATAGTTATTGATGAAATTCAAAAGGTGCCTGATTTATTACCAGCAATCCATAGTCTTATAGAAGAAAAATCAAATCGGACTTTTATCCTTACCGGTTCCAGTGCCAGGAAGCTCAAAAGATCAGGAACAGACTTATTAGCCGGTCGCGTTCTCACAAAAACGCTTCATCCATTTTTACTATCTGAATTATTAATGGATTATTCATTTGATAAAGCTCTCGAAAATGGACTATTGCCAATTGTTATATCGTCCACGGCACCCAATGAAGTGCTAGATACATATATATCACTTTATATTCGTGAAGAGGTTCAGTATGAGAGTTTAGTAAGAAATATTGGCAACTTCTCCCGTTTTCTTGAAGCTGCAAGCTTTTCGCATGCCTCTATTCTTAATATTAGCAATATTGCTCGCGAATGCCAGGTTGAACGGAAAGTTGTAGAGAATTATATAAGTATTTTAGAGGATATATTAATTGCCTTTCGTTTGCCCGTTTTTTCAAGAAGAGCAAAACGGACAATGGTTTCCCATCCAAAATTTTACTTCTTTGATGCCGGTGTTTTTACAACATTACGACCCAAGGGTCCTTTAGATAGCCCTCAGGAAATATCAGGAGCCGCGTTAGAGGGATTAGTGGCGCAGCATCTGAGAGCATGGAATGCCTATAATAATAATCCTTTTGATATCTCTTATTGGAGATCACGTAGTGGGGTGGAAGTCGATTTTGTATTATACGGACAACAGGGTTTTTATGCTATCGAAGTTAAAAATACCAATCGCATACGACCTGAGGATATAAGATCTTTATCCGAATTTCAAAAAGACTATCCTGCGACAAAAACATTTTTTCTCTACCGGGGGAGTGAAAAGCGTATGATTAATAATATTTTGTGTTTACCCTGTGAACAATTCTTAAAGGAATTATCCCCGGGCAGTAATATGTACGGTTAAATATTGTACAATGGAGTAAGATACCGTACTCATGGGTGGACACTTAAAACTCAAGCACCCCTTATAAACGAAAAATGATCAATAATCTGAACGGAAAATTCTCAGATTGCCAAATATTTGCCAAAAATGAAAAAAATGGTCATTTTTACTTT
>JAUXFE010000048.1 GCA_030620215.1 Candidatus Peregrinibacteria bacterium | reverse complement strand
CAGGTGTAACTTGTGTTAATTGTGATGTAACCTCTGGTTTTCTGTAGAATTGGTTCATAAAAAATTCTTTTCAAGTCTGAGCTTTTACTCAGTTTAATTACAACTCAAGGTGAGCACAATTATTTGCGTCTTCAAAGTCGAAGACAATATTATCTATGTATTTTAGCACAAATTGTGGGTTTTATCAATTGAATGCTAAAATATTTCTGATTTCGGAATTCAGATTTCTGATTCTCATTCCCTTACTGGAGCAATCTCCCCTTGCTGGAGCAATCTCCCCTTGCTGGAGCAATTTTGTAGATTGGTCTCAGCAGTTTTTGATTATACGAAAAATACTAGAGCCCACTACAAGTACGCTCCAGCATTTTTAATCAGAAATCACAAATCAGAAATCTACTTCTCTTCTTCAACAATTATTTTAACTTTTACCTCAACTTCTTCAGCCAAGTTCAAAGATACTTTATGTTCGCCAATGGTTTTAATTGGTTCTTTAATATTGATCATATCTTTTGATACTTCTACTTTATGTTCTTTTGTTAAAGCGTCAATTATTTCTTTTTCGGTAATAGAACCATAGAGCTTCTCGTCTTTTGCCTTTTTCCTGAAGCTAAGTTCAATGCCTTTAAGCTTTTCTGCTATTTCTTTAGCATCTTTAACTATTTCCTCAACTTTCTTTATGCGGTCAGCCTGTACTTTTTCAGCTTTTTTAATAAGAGCGGGAGTTGCAGGATCCGCGAGCTTTTGAGGAAAAAGGAAGTTTTGTGCATAGCCGGCTTTTACAGTTACGGTGTCCCATTCTTCGCCTAATTTAGGAATACGTTTTTTTAAAATTACTTTCATTTCGAAAATTTTATGGAATAAAATTTTAACTTATGAACCGAAGAACTTATGAACCAAAAGACTTGTTCTTTGGTTCTTTAGTTCATAGGTTCTTCGGTTATTAATCAGAATTGTTTGAATATCCAAGTAAAGAATGTCAGAGGATTTGTGCCCCTCTTCAGTTTTCTGTCTATTTTTGCATACCATGTTTCGACGGCTGCAAAGCGATCACTTGTGGTCGCCAGATTTTCAAAGGAAGCGTTTTGAACTTTGCTGGATAGGGCTATATAATATGTCGGGCTGTAGAGGAATACCGCCGGAGCCTCTTGGCTGATTATATATTGAATATCTCTTAATGTTTTAAGGCGCTCTTCTTCTTCTCTTTCGTAACGGGCTTTTTCGAGCAGGCTATCTACAACAAAGTTTTTGAATTGTGAAAGATTTAATCCTCCCTCTTTTGCCTGGCTACTATGCCAGTAAGGGTAAGCGTCGAGATTATACCCTAGATTCTGACCAAAAATCAACAAGTCATATTCACGTTTATTTAAACGCTCCTGAAAATCTCCGTTATCAAGTATTTCGATGCTTACATCAACACCGATTTTTCTCCATTGTTTTTTAATAATTTTGGCTACTTCTCCGTATACTTCCGGCCTTTTACTGGTAATTAAGTTTAAAGATAATTCCTCTCCATCTTTATTTACGCGTGTTAATAGATCGGGTGCAGATGCGTTTTCTTCGGTTAATTTTTCTTCTTCTTCTTCTGTAAATGTTATGGCGCTTCCATAAGTGATTGTAATCGCATCGATTAACTTTTTCTCTGCGTTGAAGTCAGTTGCATAAACTCTGTAGATATTTTCCCCAAGCTTTAGATTATCAAATTCAAGACTCGCAACATAGCTCCAGCCAGGATCGCCAGGCACATATTTTTTAAGCTCATAGTCATCTATCATGATGCTTTTTGTATTCTTTGGAACAGTACCCGTAATAGTTACTCTATTTTGAGTTGTTTTCCAATCTTTTCCTTCATTTGGACTGTTTATAAATGTGACTTCGGATGTGTCATTCGGATCTTTTTCCGGTTCGGGGACATCAGAATCATCGTCGGTTTCGGTTTCGTCGGTTTCGTCTCCTTCGTCCGTAAGAGACGTGCCACGGCTCGTCTCTACGTCCTCTGGCTCCTCAAGGCCAAAGGCCTCCCCTTCGGGGACCGGGCCCTCAACTGGTTTGTCTTCCGGTATTTTCCATTGGGTATCAAATAGGGCGCCATTTGATTTACCAACGCTGTATTGATGCATCCAGTTTTCCTGATCCAGTTCCATGAATGGGGTATCTATTATTTTTTGTTGCCCTATTTCTTTGATCATATTTTCTTTATCCGTTCCCAACTGAAGAGCTAAACGCACTTTGGAACCTTTTAATTTATCCGTTTCGTTATTCGCGAATATGGCTACGTATTGCGGAAGCTGATAGCGCTCCAAAACAAATCCTTTTGATAAAATCTTTTCAGAATATTCGTTCGGAACATTGCGGATGCCATCCAATTCACCCAAGACTTTCATCAGATCTTTAAAATCCGGAAATACCTTTATCATTATGTTTTCGATATGAGGCGGTCCATCGTAGAAATCCTCAAAAGCCTCAAGGCTGATTTCTTTATGATCCCCGAAGATGTTTTGCGCAATGAATTTGTATCTCCCACATCCCACTGGCATAAAGTTAAATGGAGATGAATTAAAAAATTCAATGGGTTCATTTTCCAGCAAATGCTTTGGCAGTAATCCCGTCATTGTTTTTACCAAAAAGAAGGAATCCGGTCTTTCCAATAAGAACTGAACAGTCCTTTCATCGATTTTTGTGATTTTAATACCGGTGTAATCGTTGTAATTTAAAATTGTTCCGCTGAATGCAGGATTTTTTATAACGGAATTATATGTAAAAAGCACATCATCTGCCGTTACCGGTTCACCATCATGCCACTTGGTATTTTCTTTGATTACAAAAGTATACTCCTTGCCATTTGATGAAATTTTGTGGTTGGCGAGATCTGCAACTATTTCACGTGTTTCGGTATTGTATTTTGTAAGCCCGGAGAATATCAACTGAGTCAGATCATGCGAAATGGTTCCCTGATGAACGAATAGGGGATTAAGAAGATCAATTTTTCCAACAGCCCCTTCTATAAAAACACCACCGTTAACGGGTGTCATTTCGGAGTGTTCCAAATAAAAAGCATGTCCCACCTTGTATCCTGTAAATAAAACCACCAGACTCAAAAAGACTGCTGCAATTTTTTCGACTTTGTTTAATTTTCGAATCGTTTTTTGCATTTAAACAAGCACGTATATTATTGCATTTACCATAAAGATAACTGCCAAAACAATTGTGAAATTATATAGAAACTTTTCCGGACCACGTTTTACGGTTTCAAAGCCTCCGCCTCCTCCAAATACTGCACCAAGGCCACTTTCTTTATTTTGTACCAGTATCAAGATAATCAGAAGAACAGAAACAACAACCTGAATTATTAGTATGATTTTTTCCATGATAGTTTGTTAATAACAGGAGGATTTTAACATCCAATTAATAAATATTCAACACATATATAATTTTATATTTTATATGTCAGAGCGCTCAATATTTGCAAATTCTTTATTTGAATCAGATAAATAATTGATTCTAAAAGTATTTTTATATGGTAATATATTGTCATATACTTATATATATGCAAGAATAACAAACCATTAATTACGTGGAATGGGAATAATCGATGTACTACTCAATATCCTGTTTCCTCCCAGATGCGCTTCCTGCAAAAAGGAGGGGGAGTTTTTGTGCAATACTTGCATTACAAAATTGAAAATTACAAAATTACAAAATTATCGTAATTTTCATAAACCCGAAAGTGAGTTTCAGTACCTCGATGGAGTTATTTATGGTGTGGATTACGCGAAGAATCCTCAAATTAAAGCTGCTGTCAGTCAGTTTAAGTATCGTTTTACACAAGAGCTGAAAGAATTTTTCGGCAAACTTATATCCGATAAATTAAAACAGCTTTCTATGGTCAAAGGCAGGCGGATTGTTCTGATTCCAGTCCCTTTGCACAGAAAACGTTATTACCAAAGGGGATTTAATCAGGCGTTTCTTATTGCTAAGGCAGTACAAAGCCGGATAGGGGATAGGGTTGAGGTTATTTGTCCGTTGGAAAGGGTTAAGAACACTCCTCAGCAGGCTAAATTGAGCAAGAGAAAAAGGCATAGGAATTTAAAAAATGCTTTTGTTTTGGAGTCCGGACTCTTTAAGGAGTCCGGACTCCAAAACAAGGTCTACTTTATTGTGGATGATGTTTGTACCACAGGGACGACTTTAGAAAGTTGTGCGAAGATCCTTAAATCCAATGGGTTGGAGAAGGTTTATGGATTAGTGGTGGCACGTGCTTTCGCAACGAAATTCCAATAATCAAATCCCAAATTCCAAACAATACTCAATAACCAAACTACAATATTCAAACATTATTGAAAAAACTAAGGTTGTTATTAAAATCAGTTTGGAATTTGAACATTGTAAATTGTAATTTGTTTGGAATTTGGTGCTTGGAATTTGGTTATTAATGTTGTATCGTAATTTCGTCATTTATAATAAGTCTATGATTAAATTTGCTGTAATTTCCTTTCCCGGCACCAATTGCGAAGCGGAAAATGTCCGTGTGTTTAAACGCAATGGTATGGATGCCGAAATAATTCTCTGGAACGATCCGGGGGTTCTTGATAAATCCCGTCTTGATGAATTCGATGGCTACTGCATTGCCGGTGGCTTTAGTTATGAAGATCGCGGTCGTAGTGGAATTGTGGCCGCTCAGGATCCTATTATGGAGGTTTTAAAAGAGGAAGCAGATAAAGGTAAAATAATCCTCGGAATCTGTAATGGAGCTCAGACTTTGGTAGAAACCGGGCTTATCCCAGGTTTTGATAATAAGGGTTTGGCCGTCGCTCTTGCATGGAATCAGATGAAAAAAGGTGATGAAATAATTGATACCGGTTTTTATAACATCTGGGTCCGTTTAAAAAATACAGCCAAAAAAGGCCGATGTGCTTTTAATGATTTCGATGAACTTCTTCATATCCCAATGGCACATGGTGAGGGAAGATTTGTAGTTGATGACGATGTCCTGAAGAAATTGGAGGAGAATGATCAGATCGTATTTAAATACGCGGATGAAAGAGGAGAAGTGAATCCGGATTTTCCACACACACCCAATGGTGCCACAGCCAGTATATCCGCACTCTGCAATCCTACTGGTAATGTAATGGCCATTATGCCTCATCCGGAGCGTGATCCACGTGGTAATGGTAACGCCATGTTTCAGTCGATTAAGAAATGGATTGAAGATAAAAAGTCCGTTGATTATAAATCTATTGGTGACTATGTCTGCGAAGATGATATTCGTTATCCGGAAGAGATGGATATTGATGTTTATCGTAAATTAATCATTACCGACAATGCCGAAAGAACTATCGAAGAAGCTCTGGTTCGCAAAGGTTACAAGCTTCATCTTGATAGATACGAACACTTTGGCATTAAGCTTAATGAAGGTGAGGATGTGAATACAGCAATTGATAAGATCATGAAAACAGGGGAGTTGGCCAACTTCAACAAGCATCTTATTTATATTAAAACGAAAGACGGAATGTTCAGCTACAATTTAGAAAGCGGACTGACTCCACAAGAATTGGATGTTTCTAATTACGTTGTTGCAAATGATAGAAAGGATTTTGTAGGTCGAAGTAAGAAAGCTTCAATAAATCTTCATGCCGGCGGAATCGTTGATAAGATTTATTATGGTGTG
>JAUXFE010000099.1 GCA_030620215.1 Candidatus Peregrinibacteria bacterium | reverse complement strand
TTTTGCAGTTGTATTCCTTCGTCCCATAAATCAACCGCATCAAAATTCAGTGAAATTGTTTCACTGATCAAAGTTTGTAAATTATTTGTATCGAGAACCTGTAAGAGAAGTTTTTTATTCGGGAATTCAATGAGAACTTGCTGTTTAGGCCCCGGAATAATTTTGTAATTTGAATTAATGGTCAAAATCGGAGTTGGCGTAGGCCCTGTCATAAATGAGAATACGGCTTCGGTTTTTCCGCTAAATAAATGCGTACCGCCAAAATAATCCTCCTCCAGGAAGTTGCCCGCCGGGAACCCTACAAAAGACGCGAATAAATTTTCAGGATAGGTCGTCGCCCAATCTTCACTCTCCATTCTCGCAAGAATTGGAATGTTAACTATTCCTTTTTTCAAATCATTGTGATCCGCTATAAGCTGTATTTCTCCTGTTAATTTACCGGCTTTTATTTGAATGTTTCCTTTACCATTGGATATGGTAAGAGCTGGATTTTGTATTGTCGCATAATCTTCAGTATCTTCATGCAGGCTTAATTCAATGGTTTCATTGAAGTTTTTAACGGTATTCCCATAAATGTCAGAGGCTGTTACCGGAATATTTACAGTATCCCCAACTGAAATATATCGAGGTGGTTTAATAACGAGTTGTACAGGCAGGCCTGGTGGAGGGAAGATGCTATGCGGACTACTTGTGTAATAAGGGTCTTTGCTAATAAGTTTTATTTCCGTCGGTCCCGGTGTCGGGAAGAATAATATTTCTCCATATCCGTTAATCAGCTGTGCCTTACCTCCTTTTTCAAATCTTCCATCACTTGGCTTTAATGGGGCGAGAAGTACATCGGTATTTACATTTGTTATCGCCTGATTACTTGGATTTTTTAAAGATATTTTTATTTTAAATGCGGTTTTTCCCTCTACCGTAACTTCTTCATTATCCCAATCCATCTTGATTGAGTCATATACATTCACATTTATTGGAAATGAAGCCGGGGTTAAATCGCTCATTGTAATTGCCAGGTCGGTTGATCCGGTTTGCTGAGCTGTAAATTGTAAACTTTCTTCCCCTGTGAATATATGGAAGTCGTTTTTTTCGAATACGCCTAAATTCGAATTCTCAAGTTCCAGATGTACAGGGTCTTCAATATATCCGAATATACTTTGGCCATCTGCATTTAGCGGATAGAGCCTGATGATTTCCGCTTCTCCTACAACTAAACTCTTTCTGCCCATTACTGCGTTAAGTTGTACAGGTATCTGGCTTGTATCTTCCAGTGGATCAAGTGGGATCAGGTCTTCCAGCTCCTCATCTTCATCCGGGCTTGGTGCTACTGCACCACATGAATCATCTAATTTTATCAGTTCATCCATCACCAATATCTCTTCCTCGATCCAGCATTGGATTGCACCAAACCATTCCCAAATTTCCACACCGGATGGGTCACCGCATTTATAATCATCCTCACCATCACCATCACCTTCCTCATCCTCACCATCACCATCACCATCACCTTCCTCATCCTCACCATCACCATCTTCGATTTCCGGGGCGGGGCGCATGGCTCTGTTTAAGCCTATCTGATAACCCCATGGATCACCTTCCGCAACTATATGCAATACTTCATAGCCATTAGGTTTAATAACCGGCGGTCTTTGGATTTTTCCCGGACTTGCTTCGGGTTCAGGCAGGAGACTGTCTTTGTCTACATATTTTGGAATTATGTTTATCAGTTTTTGGTCGGCACCCATTGAGTTCCAAACAGCGGGCTCTGTAACGTCGGAATGATCGTTGATAAATTGAAGAGTGATATTTGTTGATGTATCGAGCTTATTGCTTAATTCGATATCTTTGGCATTTATTTTAGAAAGTAGATTACTGTATATCTCAGCCGTACTACTGCCTCCTATTCGGTATAAATTTAAATAATCAATTTTTTTACTGTTACCATTTTTCGCAAATTCAACATACCTAATACCGTCTGCCGGTGTGCTTGGTGTGACGATTTCCGGGAAACCGGAATCGTCTGTACATCCTCCATCCGGAATCTGTTTGATAATTCTTATTGTCTCATTTGTCGGTTCGACATGAGTCATAAAACTATCAACTTCTTTAGCTCCACTTTCTGAAACTGAAATTGTTAGATCTACAGCGTCGATACCAAATATATTCGGTGAATATTTAACAGTTGCACCTGTTTTCAGCATTGCTTTAACGACAGCTGAAGCTTTTTGCCGAAGGTTATAAGCAGGTTCTATGTATACATCTTCGTTGTCATATAGTTTGTTATAAACTTTGTTAATTACACTGCTTAATGTAACACTACTAAGCCCTCCGCTTTTTGCATCTTGACCAAACACGTCATCGCTACCTGGATGGAAACTCATTCTATCCATTGAACAAAGATCTTCACTGCTGATTTCGGTTCCCACTTCACGTGAACCTCTGATACTAAATATAGATCTAATCGCTTCCTCTTTTTTGCACTTGTCAGGATCTAAATGAAGATCACCGGCATCAATTTTAATGGAGTTATTAAATACACATCCGGCATAATTCAAATAATCTTCATCTTCTTCCAGTTCCCAGTCATCATCCGGTGGTTCAATCAAACTATCCGGATCATATAGCTGGTTTGCCTCAGCATAAACCGAGTTGTTTTCTAAAACATTTTCATCAATTCCCCTTTTTTGGCCTAAATATATTCCGCAATCTTCCACGGATTGCATGTTGCTAACCAGCGTTCCATCGATGTAGCTATGGAATGTAAATGTTTTTGTGCCTGTACCAATAACCGGGATCTCAGTTTTAACTTTTAATTTTGCATCCGTTACTATTTCACTTTTTCTGTTGGATGCGGGAATTGTTGCTTTAATCAAATTATCAACTTCCGCTTCTAATAACAGCTGATTTCTGTGCAAAGTTCTTTTTGCGTATTCATCGCGCATTGTAACTAGTGATGCAGGCGTGTCTACTTCTGAGGTAGACCAGCGACCGGTTAGTTTAAGCGCGTCATTTATTTTTCCTAAATGAATTTGTAATGCGAAGGCAAGAGGAGCTGTATATTTTTTGAAAATAAATTCTGTACTAACATCCATCATCGTATCTATAACATCTTCCGGCATAATCATTTCATCTG
>JAUXFE010000025.1 GCA_030620215.1 Candidatus Peregrinibacteria bacterium | reverse complement strand
TTATATAGCTCGTCTATTCGGTTAACAATAGCATCATTATTCTTAGACATAATCACACCTTCCAGGTAATATTTTCGTATTTAAATGCCTAACCTATTTTTATATTATCATATCACTTATTTGTTTCATACCCAAAATTTCTTTACCTGTCAACAAATGTGTAATGTGTGCCATCGTCTAAAATACGATGATAGACCCCAATCCTCGCTTAACGTTTTGCAGGTATGGGAAGCCAGTGAGGGTTTGAGTGAGCGATAGCGAACCGCATACCCCTTGTTATATGATGTGCTGTGTTTTTCATAATCCTTTCACTTAAAGACTATTCCAATTAGCACTAAAAACTAACCCCCTAATATTATCAAAACCACTCAGAATAGCTAAATTACTTTCTGCTACATTGCTAAAATCTCTATGTTTAGCTCTTATTCCGTTCTGTGTAAAAAATTCTGATAAATCTTGAGCTGTTTCAAAAAGAAGTTTCAAATAATCTCTTGTATTTTCATATGAATTTTTTGAAACATCGATGCATTGTTTCTTTAAATAATTTAAATAATGTCTAAATGCTTCTTTTTCTCTCCAATTAACTGTTGTTGGTTGTACTCCTGTAAATAGTGCTTTTGCATAATCGGATTCAAATTCATCAGCAGTTTTTAATTGATCAAGCAGACCTACTTTTTGTGCAATGTCTAAAGAAGGTATCTGATATTCGGATAGTGCCTGAGGGCAATAATACCAAACGCTTCTTCTCGCAATTTCTTCTTCCTCCTCTCTAAACTCTCCAATTGGAAAGACTCTTGTTTTAAGCCATATACCAGAACATATTGCGTCAACTTTAGCCAGAGCCATAAATAGAAATTGATGATTTGAATAACCTAAAATTACTTTTTTGTTAAGCAACTTTAAGCCTGCAGCTAAATCCAATAGATTTAATAACCATGATTCATTATCGACCAGATAACTTTTACTTGGATGCTCTGGAATAATATAAAATCCATCAATTGGATAATCTTCTAATTCTTCAATTAATAAATGAATTGATTCTTCTTTTTCTAATAACTTAGTATCGAGACATAATGTTAAAAATTTAGGAATAGAAATTTGTTTTCTTTCTACTTCATTAATTATGTTTTCAGTAGTTTTATTCCAATCATCATTTATGTCATCTAAAAATAAAGAAGGTATTATAAATCCAGAAGCATGCAACGGATATATATATTCATTTAAAAGTATCTCAATCATGTCTCTAATCCCTGAACCATTAAAAAAGATATTTGTACTATAATTATCTGGCCAATATGAATGTTGTTGCAAGCGTTCTTGAGATATTTTTGGCATACAGAATTGAGGATCCAGCAAAATACTTCCATTTAATTTATTCAATTCATCTGCTGTACTTTTCATTTGTTTTAATGTCATATTTTTAGAACTTAAAATTACAGTTCCTCCCTGCCATTTATTTATCAGTTCAATAGCATGTCCTTTCATTCCATGTCCCATTTGAATGTATAAATCCATGCGTCCTCCTAAAATTTTAATGTGCTTTTTACAAGATCAAATAATCTTTTAGCTTCCTTTACGTTTCGCGGTCTTCTTGATATTCGATTGTCGCCTAAAGTTTTAATAAACTTAGCAAATAGATACTGAGTGTCACCTTCTATTCTAAATAAAGGAAGAGGTTTATTTTCAATATTTTTTATAATTTCTAAAATGTTTTTAGCACCTTTTAAATAAGGATTACTCCCTAATATCATCTCGCCACAAACAACACCAACAGAAAACAAATCTGCTCTTATATCAATTTCCTTTTTTCTATTCCTAAACTGTTCGGAGGCAGAATAACCAATTGTAAATGGTCCAAAAGGAGAATTTGATTCAGTAAGTGATTCTAAATCCAGATGGCGAGCAATTCCAAAATCTATAAGCCAGAATTTATCCTGTTTATCAATAATAATATTTTCTGGTTTGATATCCCTATGAACAATATTTTTGGATTCTGTTATTTCAAGTATTGAAAACATTGTATCCAGAAATAAAATAATTTCTTTTAATGAGAATCTTTTTCCATTATTTAACACATCCCTCAAAGACTTTCCATCTACAAATTCTTCAAGTATCCATATTACCTGTAAAGATAATTCTATTTCATCAACATTAGTTCTTATAATTTTAGGTATATTATCATGATTTATTATTTGTACAGCTCTTATTTCTCTTTTAACTCTTTCTATCTCAGTATCAGGAAGTATTATCTTTAAAACCATTATTTTTTGAGAGGCTAAATCTTGTATTTTATATACCTGCTTTTGTCCACCTTTACCAATTTCCTCTAATGTTTTTAATTTTAGCTGTTTAGTTAATTTCTCTATTTCCTCTTTTGTTATGCTTTTTGCCATAGATGCCTCCCAATATATTCATTAAAAAGCCATGATGTTAATGCAGCTGGTATTTTTTGTTTTTTAGCTTTTTTAACAACAGAATATGATCTGCTAAATGAAATAATTCCAATACTTGTATTATTGTATGTTTTAATTAAATTTTTGGTCAAATTTTCTTGTGGGAAAAGAATATATGATTGAGAAGAGAACAAAGTATTATTGAAAGACTGTTCTAAAGCTTTTCTCCAGTTTCTCAATTTAGCTTCTATTGATATAATCTTTTTTACAAAAAATATTTCTTTTATTTTTCTTATCTTTACTTTATTTTTATTATTGGCAACTATTAATTCTGCATCATTTAATTTTTCTATTGATTTTAGAACATCTATAAATGAAAAATTGAGTTCCCTTGAAATTTCATCTATTGATTTATATACCTTATTATTATACAGATGATGAAGTATTTTTATATCATTAAGTGTTAAATTATTCCTTTTTTCTGTCCATTCTTCCTCAATATTCCTATCCCAAATGATACAAACAAGATCAGGAAATCCTAATCCTGTGTAAGGTTCTTGTAGCAAAAAGTATTTTCCCCTGCCCGTTAGACTTTCAAAAAAATTAGAATCTAAAAATTTTTCTAAAAAAATAGATTCTCCATTGTTTTTACAAAGTTTCCTTGTATATATCATATTTCACTCCTGATCTTTATGGTCAATTTTATTCAGCATATCATATAACTTGTTTATATCCGAACAGTTCGGATATACATCCCTGTAAAATCACTCATATCAATCCCTTCCCCTCAATATTCCCGCAGCTTCCTGCCCGCTCATCCTAAGATATATTATTGCATCACTCATTTATTCCATACCTAAAATTTCTCTATTCGTCAAGCAAAGTAAGACTTTGCTTGCAAACACTTTTGGTGTTTGTCAAAAAATGTGTAATGTGAAGACGCGAGACAAATCCTCCCGACCCCAAACCTCCAATCATTAGAATTATTGGCTCGAAAATTTGGTAAGAATATCTTGTAAATCGCTCGGATGGCGGGATACTGTCCACGCCCAATTTCCGAAACCGCCATGCGCGTTTACTGCACGAACCCATTCATCAAGAAAATCGCGTTTAATTTTGTTACGATCATCGTCTTTTCCTTTTGTTTCCAGAATCAAATGCGTGCCGTTGACAAGTTTTATAATGAAATCCGGCCAGTACTTTCTAATCACACCTTGATAGTTATATACAACTTCAAACCCTAAATGGTCATTCTTTACCCATGCAGAAACCTGTTTACTTTTATCAAGGGCATACGATTCCGTAGCTTCCCATGTACTGTCATAGACACAGAAGTTAATGTGAGATTTATCCAAATATTCGCAAGGCTTGCTGGTATACCATGTTCTCATGTCCCCGGTTGATCGTATTGGCTTAACCGTATCAAAAATAGGTTTAATCTCGGTAGTGTTTTCGAGTTTTATAGCTTGCCATACATAATGAATAATTTTATTCATATTAAGAAGAATCAACACCCGCTTGCGCAGATCTTCGTTGCGAAACAAATCATTCTTTATTACAATCTTGCCTCGATCAATAAACTGTGAAACTATTCCCACCAACTGCCCGAAAAGATGTTCTTTAATTCCTTGCCATTTCTCTTTTTCACTGTTATAAATTCGCTTTGCCGTCTCAAAAATGATTGTTTGTATGCGATAGCGCGCGGCTATCTCCTTCAGATCAATCTCGGACAACTCCCCGGCCCGATTAGGCTTACCTTCAAGAATAGCCGCCATCTCAGCGGAGGTGATACTTTCGTATGGATCAAGTTCTATTGGTTCCAATTTATCAAAATCTATTTCAAGTGACGATTTGTAAACATGATCAACCCTGATAACATTAGGCCATGATAACGCAAACTGCTCTTTTTCTTTGACCGGTTCGATTTGAGTCCTTGGTTTAGGTGGTGGTGGCGGACCGTCTTCTCCTCCCTCATGGGGAAGAAATGTAAACGGTACACCGAAAATATTGACGTACTCCGGTTCAAATAATCCATCAGCCCCTACCTCATATGTTGTCCGCCTTAGCCCACGTCCTACAACCTGTTCACATAGAAGCTGGCTGGAAAACGCTCGAAGACCCATAATATGCGTAACTGTTTTCGCGTCCCATCCTTCGGAAAGCATGCCAACTGAAATTACATTCTGAATTATTTCACCGGGTTGACCTTTCTGCCCAACCGTATCAACCATCCGGCGTAGCAGTTCTGCCTGCTGTTGTTTATTCAATTTCTTATGTCCATTATCCTCTTCTTCTGAAGTATCTACTTCGACCTCCTCAACCCGTGATTCAGCTTCTTTAAGAACTTTAGAGTCAATTTGAAGGATTCTTTCCGAATTACATAATTCGGGAATAAGTATTTCTTTATGATCAAACGCGAATTTAATACGTGCGGCTGTTTCTGTCCTATTCGCAACCGTTATCATAACCGGCGGCACTTCTTTGCCAACCTCTTCCCATTTCTCTTTTGTCTCAAGCCAATCCTTGCCTAAAAGATAATATGCGTTTCTTATTAAATCAGGTAGCGGATCCGAAGCTTCTGCTCTACGATTAATATCATCTTTGACCTCATCATCCATATAAATGTGATACAACCGCGATTTATAATCTTTGACACTGATACGGCTATCATCACGAATAACAACTCGGGGTGTTTTCACAAGCCCGGCTTCAATTGAATCATTTAACCCAAAATCACTCACAATCCAGCCAAATAATGCCTCTTCTTCGGTTCTTTTTCCTGAAGGAGCAAAAGGAGTAGCTGAGAAATCGAAACAATTTAAAATTCCACGTGCTTTATGTATGCGATCCAGCCCGCCAACCCAAATCGTCGCTTCTTCAGCGCTGTCTTTTAAATCTCTCTGTCTAACATATTTCCCTTCAGCTCCTACATTTACCCGCCAGGCATGATGCGCTTCATCGTTAATAACAACTATATTCTGACTGCTTGCCATATCGCCAAGGACTTCCCGCACATATGCCTCATTACTCTTTACGCCTCGTTTATCAACGGATTTTTTCTTCTTTAATTTCTCTTCGGTGTCCCAGTTCAGTACATGCCAGTTATGAATAACAATATTGCCTTCGCGCAACTTTTCAATCAACCCAACGGGAACAATATTGAACTCGTCGTAATAATTGCCTTCCGAATCAGGAATCAATACCTGCAACCTATTTTTAACCGTAAGCCCGGGAGCAATAATAAGAATATTCTTGGAAAACCGCGTGTCTTTTGCATAAGTAGATTTATTTAAAACTTGCCAGGCGATAAGCATGGACATAATAATAGTCTTGCCCGAGCCCGTAGCCATCTTCGAACAAATCCTACGGAACTCTCCGCCATCCGAAGGAATGTCAATACCTACTTTCTCGGAATCCGGCGCTTCAAAAAGCCAGATCAATGTTTCAATCGCTTCAAGCTGGCAAAAAAAGAATCTTCGATATTGACGCTCCTGAAGATTGAGCCAATGTTCAATCAATCGTTTTGTAATACCTGTAACTCCGGGGTATCCATTTCCCCGCCATTTTTTGACACGCTTCCTGATGTCATTTACCAAAGGAATTTCCACAAACACACCCGGATCATCAAATGCCTGAGAGCCCGGAGTCGCCATAACATATCCTGCGGAACGTCTGCCTTCGGCTTTATTGAAAGTCCGCGTTGTGCGGTCATATGACCAGTGCTCCTTGGGTTCTTCATAGGGAGAATTGATAATTAACTTATCTATCTTTTTAAGTCCGTCCATAACTCTAATATCCTATATTTTAATGATTCGCAAACTTTCAATGCCACGATCATCAACGATTTTCACGGCACATTGTTTATATTCGCCGGCAGGGAAGGGAAGAGATACCGTCCCCTTGTAAGCCTCAATTAATTCTTGATCAATTTCCGCTTTTAAGTTTTTCGCGAGTTTTCCCCACCCTTCTTTTTCAGAAGCCATAGGAAAGAATACCTGATGAGGGAAAAGACTCCTGCCGTCATAATCATGATCAAGCATCCAGACAGCAATATTTTTATCACTACCTGAAATTACATTGCCGGTTTTTGTATCGTAATAATCAAATCCTTTTACCTCGACTTGGAATTTACCTTTATGCTCGCCTTTTTCTATCTTTTTAACACGCACATCCGGTTGTCCCAATAGCCAGAAGCTGTCATCAGTGGTACGTTTTTTCTTTAAATCGGCAGTAAAAAGATCCGCATTCATCTGAACACGCAATAGTGTTACTTCCGGCCAATTTATTTCATCGATATCTTTGGCTGCTTCAGGGTCAAATTGAAACGCGGCAAAAAGGATAATATTTGCTTTTGGCCTTAAAGATTGCGCTTCATCAAGCGCCAAAGCAACCTGACGCTGTTCAATAGGCGCATGTTCCGGCCCGAATACAATAAATACTCTTTGCGGATCCTTCCCTTTTTCCGTTTTTGTTTCAGCTTCAGCTTGAATATAATGGGTTCCGGACATAGGTTCAACGCGGCTAAATTCAAGATACTGTTTACCTTTACCGCGCACCCCGTTATTAAGCAGTTCATCCCGCCATTCAGACTGGCGCAAAGTTTCACCGGACCGCGCAATGGAAACATCGGAAGCACTATCTCCTTCTAATTCATCAAGGCTTCTTGCTGTAGGCGAAGGCACAGCTTCAACTGTAAAAGGCCCGGTTACCCGCGCTTTGGAATTATCAATATACGGTTGATCATATAATGTTTCTTGAGATGGCGGCTCATTATTGGCAATCGATTTAAGTGTAATATGCGGAACAGCTTTATACATAAACCCGCTTCCTACACCTTCTTTTGGATGAGCTAATTGATAATAATCAAAAAGAGCGGTCATCAACCGCTGTTTCGCTAATGTAACAGCAACTCTTGAAGTATCACAGGTAATCCACCTACGTCCCCACTGCTCCGCAACATAAGCCGTTGTTCCACTTCCGCAGGTAGGATCAAATACAAGATCACCAGGGTCAGTGGCCATTAGAATACACCGCTGAATAACTTCAACACCAGTTTGAACAACATATTTCTTGTTTTGTTCTGATAGTTGCTTACTCCAAATGTTATCGTATTGCATATAAGGGAAATCTTTTACATATCTAATAAAACGTAGTGTTCCTGAAGCATGTAGTCTGCCAAGATCCGCCAATCTCTCAAGTCCTTTTTGCGAAACTCTCCAACCATTAATAGGGTTATAAGTTTTCCCTTTATATTTAAAAATATATTTCGTTTGAAGACCACTTGCTTCAATTTGTTGCGTCCCAACAATTTCATTTTCATCTGAATATTCTCGTGGCGTAAAAAGCGGTCTAAACTTAAGATTTGTTTTATCTTTTGCATACCATAAGACATAGTCAAAAACATTATTTAATCGATCCGTCGGCTTAGTCATCGCTGTACGAAATCCAATTTGATTAACAAAATTAATAGGCCCAAATACTTCATCCATTAGCTCTCTTACATGATGTACATTCTCATCACTAATCTGTACAAAAATACTTCCGCTTTCATGAAGTAATCTTTTTGCCAAAAGTAAACGATCACGCATATATGTTAAATACGAATGAATTCCCAGTTCCCATGTGTCGCGAAAAGCCTTGATCATTTCCGGTTCTGATGTAAGATCTTCATCTTTACCGTCTTTCACATCGCGCTTATTTACAAAAGGCTGAAAATTACTGCCGTATTTTATTCCGTAAGGAGGGTCCATATAAATCATCTGTACCTTGACGGACATGCCTTCTTTCTCCAATAGCGAGTTCATAATAAGAAGCGAATCACCGGCAATAAGGCGGTTTGACCAGTTGTGTTTGTGTTTATAAAATTCAACCGCTTCACGTAATGCCGGTTTTTCTCCGCTCAATTCAAATAATGACAACTGTCGTTGT
>JAUXFE010000032.1 GCA_030620215.1 Candidatus Peregrinibacteria bacterium | reverse complement strand
TGCGATATCAGTTGCCTGCCCCTCTGTACCGCCAAGGGGCTGATGGATCATGACTTCGGAGTGAGGCAGAATGAAGCGTTTACCCTTTGCGCCACCCATTAGGATAACTGAACCACCGGAAGCCGCGATACCTACGCAGACAGTGGACACGTCGCATTTAACTAATTGCATTGTGTCGTATATGGCGAGAGTGGAAGTTACGGATCCGCCTGGGGAATTTACATAAATGGTTATATCTTTCGTTGGGTCGACTTTTTCCAAAAATAAAAGCTGGGCGATAATAACATTCGCCACCTCATCATTGATAACTGATCCTAAAAAGATGATACGTTCTTCAAGTAAACGGGAGTAGATGTCATAGACACGTTCACCGCCTTGAGGAGTTTTGTCGATTACAGTTGGTATTACTGGCATAATTTTTAATTTTAAGTTTTAAATTTTAATTTCTTGTTCATTATAGCATTTATGGCTTAGTAAAGCGAGCTACATGAGTTGACTAAGAAAGCAATTTACGCAAAATATCATTCACTGCTTTCGGATTCGCAGTCCCTTTCGTGGCGCCCATAACCTGGCCGACGAGTCCACCGATTGCTTTTTCTTTACCGCCTTTAAAGTCAGCAACTGTTTGAGGGTACATTTTAATAACTTTTTTGCATATTTTTTCAAGTTCGTCCGTATTCTGAATTACCTCAAATTTTTTGAAAAATACTTCAGGGTCATGGCCATCAAAGCATATTTCTTCCAAATGATCTTTAGCTATTTTACCTGTTATTCTGCCCTCTTCTACCATTTTAATCATTTTACCAATTGTTTCTGGGGTAGCCAAAAAAGGGAATTCATTTTTCTCAGACATGAATGGTCTTATTTCGGACAGTAGCCAATTGGCAGTCTTTTTGGGTAAGCCAGAAATCTTGGCAGTATCCTCAAAAAATTCAGCCAGTTTTTTATCAGAAGCTATGTAATTCGCATCTTCCGCACTTAGCCCAAATTTAGACTGATATTTGTCGGCTTTCGCATCATGAAGTTCAGGAATTTCTTTTTTTAGCTCCTCGACCATTTCTCTGGTGATAATAAGAGGTGGAATATCGGGCTCTGGGAAATAACGGTATTCAGCCGCTTCTTCTTTTCCACGCTGTGACTTTGTCACCTCTTTCGCATCATCCCAACCACGCGTTTCCTGAACTACTTTTCCTCCACCCTCGATGAGCTTTGTCTGGCGTTTAATTTCGTAATCTATGGCTTTTTCAAGGCTACGGAAAGAATTAAGGTTTTTGACTTCCGATCTTGTTCCCAGTTTTTTATCACCCTTCGGGCGAATTGAGACATTGATATCGAATCTCATCTGGCCTTTTTCCATATCCGCATCCGATGTATCCACATATCTGATGATCTTCTGTAATTGACGCGCATAAGCGCTAGCCTCTTCAATGCTCCTAATATCCGGTTCACTTACTATTTCCATAAGTGGAGTGCCTGAGCGGTTAAAATCGACTAAAGATCCGCTATTGGTATGTGTTAATTTTCCTGCATCATCTTCCAGATGTAAACGAGTGATACCTATATCTTTGGTTGCCCCATCGGATAAAGTAATTGTGATTTTTCCTTTTTCAGAAATCGGCAAATCGTATTGAGAAATCTGATAGCCTTTTGGCAGATCCGGGTAAAAGTAACTCTTTCTATCCATTTTTGAAAATTCCGGTATCGAACATCCAAGAGCAAGGGCGGCTTTTACACCCTTTTTAACCACTTCTACATTGATAAGCGGTAGCATACCGGGGAAACCCATGCATATTGGACAAACGTGGGAATTTGGCTTTTCATTGAAAATAATGTTACTGCAACGGCAGAACATTTTGGTTTTGGTATTGATCCGAAAGTGAATTTCCAATCCGATTACTGGCTCATATTCCATATTACTTGAGGTTTGATGACGTGATTACAATACTACAAATGTGAAAATGTGAAAATGTGAAAATTACCTACCCTTGCCCTTCGGGCAACCTCCCCCGATTGAAATCGATTGAAATGGATTTATTACTAATCAAATTCAGTCTATTTCAGTCGGCGAGGCTCAGGCAGGCAATTTTCACATTTTCACATTTTCATACAAGTCACGCAATAATTTTTCGGTTTCCTCCCACCCAATACACGCGTCGGTTATTGATACGCCGTATTTTAGATTGTCAGTAATTTTTTGATTTCCTTCAAATAGGTTACTTTCCAGCATTATTCCAAAAATCGACTTATTGCCATTTTTTATTTGAGAAATTATGTCTTCAACTACGATTTTTTGCTTTTTAAAATCTTTTCCGGAATTCTCATGACTGCAGTCAACCATTATTCTTGGAATAAAACCTTTTGCTTTCAATTTTTTCTCACATTTTCTAATGTCTTCTGTGTGATAATTTGGCTTTCCTCCGCCACCTCTCAAGACTATATGCGTATCGGAATTTTTGCTTGTTTCAACGATGGAACAATTGCCGTTATCATCGATTCCCAAAAAGTTGTGCGAACTCTTTGCGAATTGCATAGCATTTATCGCTACATCCAGATTCCCATTACTGTTATTTTTAAAACCGACCGGAGCAGAAAGGCCGCTTGTCATTTGTCTGTGGGTTTGGGATTCGATCGTTCTTGCACCTATTGCCCCCCATGATACAAGCGCACCGGTATAGGCTGCAGTAATTGGATCTAAAAATTCCGTTCCAGCGGGAACTCCCAACTTATTAATATCTATTAATAATTTTCTTGCTATTTTTATTCCTGTTCCCACATTATACGTTTTATCCAGATGGGGGTCATCAATAAGCCCTTTCCAACCTGTAGTAGTGCGTGGTTTTTCAAAATATACCCTCATTATTATAAATAACTTGTCTCCGTATTTATCTATCGCTCCCTTTACTTTTTTGGCATATTCTATGGCGCTTTCTGGGTCGTGAATTGAGCATGGCCCTGTAACAACCACAAACCGTTTATCTTTGCCATTTAATATATTAATAAAATCATTTCTACCATTAGCTATTGTTTTTGAGGATTTATCAGGAATTGGAATTTCCAAAGCTATCTCATGTGGTGAGATTAATTTGGTGAAACTCTGAACTCTTAAATTGGTTATTTTTTGCATTTCCCTAACATTAATAATGATACAACGACACAACGATACGACAAAAAATCAAAAATCAAAAATCAAAATTCAAAAATATGTCGTTTCGTTGTTTCGTTGTGTCGTTATTTCGCTTGTATAGGCAATTGATTGATGGATTTATATAGCTCCTGAAAACCCGCTTCATTACTAACTGTAAAATCCTGATTGGCTGGAGGGATTTGATTTTTGACCCTCATGTCATATATACCCCTTTCTATGCCATCTCTTTTTTTAATGCGATCAAAAGCTAAATCTTTATTTGCAGTCACTAAAAGAGTTTTATCACATAGCTCGGATAAACCTACTTCTTTCCATAAGGCGGCGATGATTATGATATTTGGTTTTTTGCGTAAGTGATAAAGCTCATCTTTAAGATATCTTTTTATTTCCGGGTGAGTGACTTTGTTTAATTTACCCAATGCTTCCGGATTATTGGGATCAAAGACAATTTCCCCCAATTTCTGACGATCTATTTTATCTTTTTCCGTTAAAATATCCTCTCCGAATTCCTTGACGATTGCCTTCCATAGGTTTGTGTAAGGGCGATATAGATAATGTGCTATTTTGTCAGCATCCAAAAGCACCCAGCCTTTTTGTTTTAAAAAATCCGCTGCAGTGTGTTTTCCTGACCCGCTGATGCCTGTTATGCCTAGAATCATAATTCATATTGGTGAGCCTATTGGTGAGCCTATTGTGGAGCACATCGATTTGCTCACCTATTTGCTCACCCATTTGCTCACCGATTTGGTTAGAATATTTTCAAGTCCTTAAAGGCCTGCTTAAAGGCAAGCATGGATTTTTTATAGATTTTCTCATTAACCTTGTAACCAATTTGGTGGGCAATGTTATTACGGACTTTGTGGGCAGCCCAAACATCATTGATATTACTAAAAAGTTTTGGGGATTTTTTAAGTTTTGCCCCTAAATTACCTTTCAAACCAAGCTTGGTAAGGGTATGATCCAATAGATTATCCGCATCCATTATTGCGTGTTTGTGATCGCTTTGACGGATTATTTTTTTCCATGATTCTTTTGTTTCATCTATTACCTTTTTCGGTATTTTATGCCGATAACGCCGGTACACCACGTACGCGACGATTAATATATCCACGATTACAAACGCCAGCACTATAGCCAGAAAAATTTTCATTTATTTTTGTTTTTTATTTTTGTTTTTACTCGCACCTACTACTTGTTTCTCATATGGTGCGCAATCATATTAGAGAGTAAATTTTTTAAATTGCCCGCATCCTGCATTTCCTTGTTATTCAGGAATTGATCCTGGAAACGAGCAATGGCCAATTCTGCTTTTTGAGGACGCGTTACTGATTTCATACTTATGTTATTTCCGGACATAACCTTTAATGTCATGTCTCCGTAACGCAAAACTGTAGGCCAGAAACCATGAATATCATAGGTAACACCTTCAACATCTTCATAACCAATTCTCGTGGCACAATTACTAAAAAGACCACGCCATTCAATTGCTATAAGCCCCATACTTGTTATAAGCCAGACATCGGCATACCAATCGACCAAAACATACATAAAACGTATATAAGCAAGAACAGACCAAATAACTGCTATCCAGAAGAAAAATGTAGTATTAAAACCCATTGCATAAAATCCCCAGGGTATCACAAAACCAAAAAACCCTACAGCTAGCACAGGACTTAGTATATCGGTCCAGTGTTTGTGAACCGAGTATAGAATCTTTTCACCTTTTTCAAGGTGTTTGATGAAGATTAGCTTCTCAATGATCATTTTATTTTTGTTTTGTGACTATATTATTGCAAAAAAGGATTGGTTTGTAAATACTATTACTAGTCTTAAGGAATAAGTCTTAAGGATTAAGGACTAATTACCAAGCTTAAGACTGCTTAATCCTTACTCCTTAAGACTTAAGACTATAAAAACTCTTGTAAATATTATAAAATCCGTTTAAGATTCTTTTGCAATTTTTAATCAGATACTAAAAAATCTAATGGAAAAAGGGCAAAACAAACCATCAAAGCACTTTAATGAAGCCAAAAGGATTTTAAAGGAGATCGGTATTTTTCTTGTCGATATCCTTTATAATGCGATTATTATCATAATTCTGGTAATTCTTATCAGAACTTTTTTGATATCCCCTTTCCGTGTTGTTGGTTCTTCAATGGCGGACAACCTGCACAGCAATGAATTTATTTTAATAGATAAATTGAGCTATAGGCTTAGCGAACCCGACAGAGGTGACCCTGTAGTTTTTAAACCGCCTATAACCAGCAAATATTCACATAAATTCGAAGAAGCAATAACCACAGATGAAAATGGGGTAGGAGTGTTGGAATTAAACGATCTTAGAACCAGTAAAAGTGTTATTTATTGCCAAAATAAATTTATAAAGCAATTTTGGTTCTGTAGAGATAAGGTTAATGAAGGTGATTTGATTTATTTCCGTCCTACAAGCACATCAAGCTCAGGTTTTGAAATAACATGGAAAAATGCTGACTTTAAAGAAGTGTCTGAAGAAGAAATCGACAGCCAGCAACTCATAATAAACGGAGGGTCAAATCAATCTTATTTAATTAGGATTTACAGCTCAAGCGGTCCGGAGTATTTCGTAAAGCGCATTATCGGAATACCGGGTGATAGCATTAAAATCGAGAATGGACGTGTCTATCTCAAGACTTATGGAGATGAGAATTTTACTGAAATAGAGGAGGAATACCTAAATCAGGAAAATAAAAATAATACCTTTCTTGGTAGTAAAACCAATAGTAAAACCTATGAAGTTCCTGAAGGGTCTTATTTCTTGCTTGGAGATAACCGCAATCACAGCAACGATTCCCGCAGCTGGACATCACCTATCGATCAGGATTACACGCCTTTTGCTCCAAAGAATAATATAAACGGAAAAGTGTTAATCGTACTTTGGCCGATTCAGAGTGTTAGGTTTGTATCTGGTGGGGATATTTAATCGTGCTTCGCGTGGATGATGCTCGGAGTACCTCGCGTGGAGGCGTCACTCCGTTCCTGTGGAGGCATTTCATTGTGGAGGCGCTTCGCTGTGGACCTATTTTATTGTGGTAGGTTTGTTACCAGTAACAATATAATAGGACAACAGCGAGTAATCGAGCGACTCCACAGCGATAGCGCCTCCACAGTCCCGTAATCGGGACGCCTCCACAGCGTTAGCGCAATCCACAGGTCTGTACTCATACCGACATCCACAGCGTTAGCGTAAATACTCTTGAAAAATAAGCGGAAAAATGCTATAATAGATAGATAAAATAATAAAAATATCACATGGATACAGCCGTAGCTAATCAAACAACTACAGCACAGGCTAATACCAGTCATCCTGAAGAACATAGTGTTCTTAATAAAACCAAAGCTGTGGAAACCGATCAGGAAGCTATAAAGATTTCAATTATTATCCCGACAAATGCTTATTTTATATCGGGGATACGAGATTTTACAATGACTGTCGTGCAGAATATGACCGGCTTTTCCGAGCAATGGGCATATCGTTTTCAATCTGTAGTAGATGAACTTACAAATAATGCTATTGAATTTGGATCTGCTACGGGCGAAGATATTAAAATAACTTTTGTAAGCATGAAGGGGAAGTATATTGAAATTTTTGTAGAAGATACCGGAACCGGTCTTGTTAAAAAAACTGCAGCTGAAATGATGGACTTTGTTAATAAACAAAAAAGTATTGATCCGGCAACTATTACAACTCTTCGTGGCCGTGGTTTGACTCAAATCGTTTCAAGCTGGACAGACACACTTGAATTTCAGGATAATGAAAAAGGAGGCCTAACCGTTCATGTAGTTAAAAACTTCGAACGAGGCGAAGAAACTTAATTTATAATTCTTAATTCTTAATTTTAGGAAAGATGGCACAAGTAAATATTACATTTCAGGACGCAGATCAGGCTGGCAAAGCCCTTAAACTCATTGCTTTTGAGGGGCAATTAGATGAAACCAATGTAGATGCAGAAGCTCAGAAGATCTATAAAATAATAGAAGAAATGGCAGAACCAAATCTTCTTCTTGATTTTGCCGGTTTGGAGTATATGAACTCAAAATCAATTGGATATGTTACCGATTGGTACTCCAAAGCTATGGCTAAAAATGGAAAAATCGTTATCGCGCGACCACGTGCTAATATCCTTGATATTTTGAAAGTAGTTGGTATTACGCAAATTATAAATATCTACGATAACATCGATCAGGCAAAGGCGGCTTTCAGCGGTGAAGCAGTTTCTGCTCCAGCTGAAACTCCTGCTCCTCCTACAGCTGTATAATATTTTTTGAACTGATAATTCAACGACCCTGACGGTTTT
>JAUXFE010000039.1 GCA_030620215.1 Candidatus Peregrinibacteria bacterium | reverse complement strand
CTTGTTATTGCAAAACGTCAGGCTGTTACAAATCCGACAGATACAATTTTCTCCGCAAAACGTTTTATCGGTCATAAATTGGATGAAGTCGAAAAAGAAGCAAAAATGATGCCTTTTGAAACCAAATCAGGTAAAAACAACCAAGTTGAAATTAAAATGGGCGACAAATGGTACCGCCCTGCAGAAATTTCTGCCCGCGTATTACAGAAAATGAAAACCGATGCCGAAGCATATCTTGGCCAGCCTGTAACAGAAGCTGTAATCACAGTTCCGGCTTACTTTAACGATTCACAGCGCCAATCTACCAAAGACGCAGGTAAAATTGCAGGGTTGGAAGTCAAAAGAATAATCAACGAACCAACGGCAGCAGCACTTGCTTATGGAATGGATAAGAAGAAAAATGACATGAAAATCGCCGTATTCGATCTTGGTGGAGGTACATTTGATATTTCCATTCTCGAGCTTGGCGATGGTGTATTTGAAGTTATTTCCACAAATGGTGACACTCATTTAGGTGGTGATGACTTCGATCAGGAAATTATCAGATGGCTTGTTGAAGAATTTAAAAAAAGTGATGGGATCGATCTATCAAAAGATCAAATGGCTTTACAAAGGCTGAAAGAAGGAGCGGAAAAAGCAAAAGTCGAACTCTCATCCGCTCAGGAAACAGATATCAATCTTCCATTTATCACCGCAGATGCAAGCGGGCCAAAACACTTGAATGTAAAACTTTCCAGATCAAAAATGGAGGAATTGGTCAGCGATCTTGTAGAAAAGACCAAAAAACCATGCGAAAAAGCTTTAAAAGACGCAAAATTGGATCCAAAAGATATCGATGAAGTGATTATGGTCGGTGGTATGACTCGTATGCCGGCTGTAACAGAAATAGCAAAAAGTATATTCGGCAAAGAGCCTCATAAAGGCGTAAATCCCGATGAAGTCGTAGCTCTTGGCGCCGCAATCCAAGGTGGTGTACTTATGGGAGACGTAAAGGATTTACTGCTTTTGGATGTCACTCCGCTTAGTTTAAGCATTGAAACATTAGGAGGTGTAGCTACTCAGCTAATTGAAAGAAACACCACTATTCCAACAACAAAATCTCAGATCTTCTCAACAGCCGCAGATAATCAACCAAGTGTGGATGTGCATGTAGTGCAAGGTGAACGCGAAATGGCCGCGGATAATAAATCGCTCGGACGTTTTATTTTAGACGGCATTCCACCTGCTCCGCGCGGAGTTCCTCAAATTGAAGTTACTTTTGATATCGACGCGAATGGAATCTTAAACGTAACCGCAAAAGACAAAGGCACAGGCAAAGAGCAGAAAATTACTATTCAGGATGCAAGCGGACTTTCCGAAGAAGAAATTGAAAATATGCAGAAAGATGCGGAAGTACATGCCGAAGAAGATAAAAAGAAGAAAGATCAGGTTGAAATCCGCAATAAAGCAGATGGCACAGTATTCCAGCTTGAAAAAATGATGAGAGATAACGATGCAAAGATCGCCGACGACTTAAAAAAGTCTGTTAATGAAAAAATCGGTACACTAAAAGATCTGCTAAAAGACGAAAAGGCGGACAGTGAAGCTATTAAAACGGTTACGGAAGAACTGGAGCAGGAAGCCCAGAAGATCGGCGCTGAAATCTACAAAAACGTCCCGGAAGAAGAGGGGAAAGAGGATGACACAAAAGTTACGGACAATAATGAAGAAAAGAAAGAAGGCGAGGAGGATGTCGTCGAGGGTGAAGTTGTGGATGAGGGAGATAAGGAGAAAAAATAATCATAAATAACATAAACCGAAGGCGATAATATATATCCTCGCCTTCGGTTTTTTATAATAATTATGGTGCCGGAGGAGAGAATCGAACTCTCACTCCCGAAGGAACACGATTTTGAGTCGTGCGCGTCTACCAATTCCGCCACTCCGGCACATTCAAATGCAAAGAAATTCTATGTTTTAAAAAAAATAAAGTCAAACTAGTTTTTGTGGTAAACTGTCTGAGCAATGAATGAAAACCTAAACGAAATCGAACGGGAAATTAACGAAATCCAACAACGCAATGTGCGTGTTGAGATAGATAAGGCATGGGAAACAAGCTGGACACGTAAAATTCTAGTCGCAGTTGTAACATACTTATTGATTGTCATTTTCATGTTCGTAGCTGAACTCGAAAAACCATTTATCGGCGCAATTATCCCGACAATCGCATATCTGCTCTCAATGAGCTCCCTCCCCTATTTTAAGAAGTGGTGGACTAAAAATAAGACAGGAAATTAAAATTTAAAATTGAAAATTGAAAATTAAGAATTTAAAGAATGGGTTCATAACCGTCGGTCTCACCATCGCCATACTTTTGAGTATGCCCTTTGCTTCAACCCTTGTAATCAAAATGCAAACATCGGATAAGATTTATGAAAAAGTGGACGAAGTGCCTCAAAAGGAACTCGCGCTCGTTCTTGGTGCGGCGGCTTATCCAAGTAGATTATCCGATATATTACAGGATCGTGTGGACACCGCAATCGAACTTTACGAAGCGGAAAAAGTAAGCGTATTGATTATGAGCGGTTCAGAAAATGAAGCCGAAGGAATGAAAAAGTACGCGGTGGAACATGGTGTACCGGAAGATGCAGTTGTAGAAGATTTTTCAGGGCTAAACACCATGGCATCAGTTAAAAATATAAGCGCTTTGGATAGATCGATGATAATAGTCACCCAAAAATATCATTTACCGCGCGCATTATTTATTGCCAACCATTTTGATATAGATGCAGTAGGAATGGTGGCAGACAAACAGGAATATGTAAAAATATACGATTTTAAAAAAAGAGAGATTCTGGCTACCACAAAGGCAGTTTTAGATTTATTCGTATTGGAATAAGCCCCATCGTTGTCATCCCGACCGGAGCGAACCGTAGAAACGTCGATTTCTTGTCCGCCTCTGGAGGAATCGCGTCTCGAGGTGAACAAACCCCCTCGTTGTCATCCCGACCAGAGCGACGAACGGAGAGAGGAGCGGAGTGGAGGGATCTACGAGGACTGTTTACATTACACGTTTTTTACACTTGACATATATTTATATATATGGTATAGTTTTATTCTAAATTTATAAACTTACCATTAAAAAATTATGTCTGAAACGTCAAATACAGCAGAAGAGCTTAATAATGAACCTACAATCAAAATCGATGAAGGTACATTCGATATAGAACAAATAGTACAAGAATCAGTTAAAGAAGTCTTTCCCGATAAAGGAGAAAAGGCAGAAGAAGCAGTTAAACTTTTAGAGGCAGAGATGCAAAAAGCCGCAAAAGAAGGAAAATCACAGATAAGAGTCGTAACGAATAAGGGTGCATCTAAACCTAAGAAAAAGGCAAAGGCAAAGAAGAAGGAAGAGACAAAAAAGAAAACATCAGGCAAGGAAAAGCAAGGGCGTCTTTTTCCTTTAAAAATCACTATGGATGTGGGAGGAAAAATCGTCACATTCAATACCCCATATGAAGCATTTAATAGTTTAGCCGATAACATGCGAGATAAATATATACATCTATTAGAAGTGAAAGGAGAGGAAATACAATCGGCAACTAGTAAGACATCATCAAAATTAAGTACCGCAAAAACAATAAAGGGATATGAGCAAGAAAAAGGTGTAATTGAAATCATGCAGCCTTTAATAGACATGCAGGTAATTAGAATTAAATGGATAGGTGAAGGAAAAAGAAAATACGTCCCTGTGGATAGAACAATTATAGGAACTGAAGAAGTTGCCGATCAGGCAAATAAAACAATCATTGAAATTGTCCAAGAAAGAGAAGGAAGAGCTGATAAAATCCAGAAAGCATTGGATGACGGTCAACTATTAAAAGACCTAAAAGAAGTACGTGATGAAATTATGGAAAACGCTCAAAATAGAGTTAAAAGCAGAAAAACAATAGACCAAGTTCTTACACCATTTATAGAATTTGGAGCTATTAGAAGAAAGCAATACGGTGAAAAAACATTTTATGTTTCAAATTATCCTAAAAACGAGGAATTAACCGAAATAACAAAAGAAATAAATAGAAAATGTGATGAAATCGATGCCGGAATAGTGGCAAATGCAAAAGAGTACGAAGAAGTTCTTAAGGGCGGATATGAAGAAACTAAAATAAATGGTAAAGACGTAAAATTCGCATATCAGCTAAAAATTGAAAAGATACCTGGCACTACACAAAAAGCAATTACCGTTGAAAAATTAGCTATAAAATTTGGTCATGGAGTCATTCCATCTAATTTCAAAGAAGGAGCAACTTACATTTCTACCAATCCTCAAACCCCCCAATTCCTTAAAAGCAGATTGGTAAGAATAGAAGCCGCAGAGAAAGAGGCCGCTGAAAAAGAAACTGCCAAGAAAGAAGATGCTAAAGAGAAAGGAGAAAAATCAGCTGCCGCTTAATTTCCTTTCTTTAATCTCCTCCAAAATTCTCTTCATAAAACTGTCGACTTTCAAAGATTTTTGCTCTTTCGTGTGAAAGTTACGAACGTTAACAGATTTACCTTTCTTTTCGCTGTCCCCTACTACTAACATATAGGGGATTTTCTGTTTTTCGGCTAAACGGATTCTTTTACCTAAAGTTTCATCAGCAGTCATTATTTCAACACGGATATTGGCATCATCTAATTTTTGCCTAAGTTCTTCCGCGTATTTTTCATGAGCATCTGCAACAGGAATAATCACAACCTGAACAGGAGCGAGCCATGCTGGGAAAGCACCTGCAAAATGTTCAGTTAAAATCCCGATAAACCTTTCAAGAGAACCAAGTACTGTTCGGTGGATCATAACAGGGCGATCCTTTTCGCCTTTTTCATTAATATATTCCATCTCAAAGCGTTCAGGCATAGAAAAATCCAGTTGGCATGTACCGCATTGCCATGTACGCCCGATACAATCCTTTAAATGAAAATCAAATTTCGAACCATAAAAAGCACCATCACCTTCATTAATTGTATATTCCATCTTTATTTCCTTTACCACCTCTTTCATAATTTTTTCCGCATTATTCCATGTTTTCAAATCACCAACATATTTTTCCGGCCGGGTGGAAAGCTCTACACGATATTCAAAACCAAATTTGGAATATACCTCAGTAAACAATTCCAGAACTTTCTTTAATTCATCTTTTATCTGATCTTTTGTGCAGAAAATATGCGCATCGTCTTGTGTAAATGACCTTACACGGAACAATCCATGTAAAACACCGGATAATTCATGCCGATGTACTAAACCAAGCTCTCCCCATCGCAATGGAAATTCACGATAGGAATGCATGCTGTTTTTATAAATCAAAATACCACCGGGGCAATTCATAGGTTTAATGGCATATTCCTCTTCATCAATTTTTGTAAAATACATATTCTCCTTGTAATTATCCCAATGACCGGATTGATGCCACAACTCCTCACGTAAGATAATAGGAGTATTGACTTCCTGATAACCATATTTTTTTTGGACATCTCTCCAATAACCAATAAGATTTTCCCGTAAGATCATTCCTTTAGGGTGCCAAAAAGGGAAACCGACTCCTTCTTCATGAAAACTAAACAGATCCAGCTCCTTCCCGAGTTTTCTGTGATCGCGCTTTTCAGCTTCTTTCATCATTCTGAGATGTGCATCCAGTTCTTCTTTTGTATCGAAAGCCAAACCGTAGATCCGTTGTAGCATCGGACGTTTTTCATCACCTCTCCAGTAAGCACCCGCGATTTTATCGAGCTTAAAAGTGCCGATCTGCACCTGCCCTGTCATTTCGACATGAGGACCCTTGCACATATCTACAAAAGAATCATTTTTGTAAAAACTAAGCTTCTTTTCACCCTCTTCTTTCAAGTCTGCGGCTAACTCGATCTTGTAATCCTGCTTTGTTTTTTTTAAAAATTTAATTGAATCTTCAATCGGTTCATCGTATTGCTCGAATTTTTGGTTTTGCTTAATAATATGCTTCATTTTCTTCTCCAGAATAGGCAGATCCTCCGGAATTAAAGTTCTGGGTAAGTCAAAATCATAATAAAAACCATTTTCGATGGTCGGCCCGATGCCAAGCTTAGCCTCAGGGAACATATCGAGTACAGCCTGCGCGAGAATGTGGGACAAGCTGTGTCGTTTTGCATCAATGGAGTGGGATTTTTTAGACATAATATTTGTTTTACACTGAGAGAATTATACTTACCAATGACCAATGACGCAATGACCAATGACCAATTTTGAAAATTATAATTGGTCATTGCCCGTAGGGCTGCGAAGCAAGTCATTGGGAATTGGTCATTTAATTAAGTTGTGTTAAAATACTTCCCAGTTAAATAAAAATTATGACCTTCGCAATCCTCATATACATATTATTCCTCAT
>JAUXFE010000021.1 GCA_030620215.1 Candidatus Peregrinibacteria bacterium | reverse complement strand
TGAACCTTTTCTTTCAGAGTTTCAGGAGTATCATCCGGACTTACTTCGACTGATTTTTGAAGGACAATATGTCCTGCGTCAACATCTTTCGTAACAACATGAACTGTCATTCCGGTTTCTTTCTCGCCAGCATCAATCACTGCCTGATGAACATCGGTATCCATACCACCTGAGAATTTTGGGAGTAAAGATGGATGAATATTAATGATGCGGTTTTTATATCTTTCACAAATCGCAGGCCCGAGTATTCGCATGAAACCTCCGAGTACAACCAGATCCACTCCAAAATAATCCAGAGTATCCATAACTGCCATATCAAATGCCTCACGGGTCATTTCTTTAGAGCTGAAATAATAAACCTTAATGCCATTATCACGTGCCTTTTGCGCGGCCCCGCAATCGGCTTTATTGGTGATAAGACAGCAGACTTCGACGTCGGATAACTCCCCTCTTTCCTTGGCATCAAGGATAGATTGAAAGTTTGTTCCGTTAGTGGAGGATAAGACGGATATTTTATACATATTGAATTACGTTATGACGATATGACGTCGTGACAATTATAATGTCATTTCGTCATTACGTCACGGAGTTTATCTCGAGCAAAGTCGAGAGATCATTTCGTTTTTATTAAATTTTGACATTCTATAAAAATGATATAAAATGACACCCAATCTTTAATCTTCTTAAACATGACACAAGAAACACCAACCCAAGATTCAGCAGAGTATTTAAATGTTGTTGATACAGTATTTGAAGCCGCAAACAGTATTTTGGCACATGATAGATTTTTCGGTACAGAATATACAGCAACTGAGGGATATCTTACTCCTGAAGAAGTAAAACGATTAAAAGAGCAAATTGCGGAAAAAATCCGACAAATTTTCAAAATTCTTTTTGATGAGGAGGTTCAGCCATTTTTACATAATCCAAAGAATCCAATAAAAACATCAGTTATAATTAAAGATTTCGGAGTTAAAGAAATTGTTGAAAAAATGTCTGCAGAAAATAGGGCTGAATTAACGCCATTAATAGAAGAGCTTAAAGAGATGGGGGCAAAAATTGGTGACGATACAGCAAGACTTTCCAATGACCCAATAAGCACCGGAGCACTCGCTACTGGTGACGACGATCTTGTAGAACTTTAAAGTCTTTTTTATACAAACCTCTATAAATACACTCCTTCGGACTGATAAAATAATCATCTTCCGAAAACTTTTTTTCGGTAAACTCAACAGGCGCATCTCGTACGATTACAAATGGAACACTTGCGTCCGTTTCGCCCATCATCACATTTGCTGCCGATGCCAGATCATCCGCAACGGCTATTTGGGTATATGTCATTTCTTTGCCAAATAGATCTTTCGATCCACGCTCATCCTGTACCCCATAAAAACCTGCCCAACCGATAGCGATACCGGTTGTACCGGACCGGAGAGGTTGGCAATGCGAATCGGAGATGAGGACACCAATATCTTTTAATCCAAATTTGTACTTTAGTTCATCACGGATATCACGTGCAGAACCAAAAGGGTCGTTAGGCCATAAAATAACCTGATCTTCGGGTGTATTCGAATTATCAATCCCCGCATTCGGAATAAGAATCTTATTTTTCAAAGTAATGACCATATCTCCTTCATCGAGGACAGTATCGGCTTCTTTTTTTATCAATTCAGCGAATTCGGACTTGTTTTTAGCTTCAACAAGACGCCCCTCCGAATACGAAACAGCCTTCGAAGCAATAACAACAATATCTTTCTCTTTAATTGACTCACTCGCGGACTCGAGAGCGCTTTGAAATGCGTGAATTAAATCATCATTTGGTGATATTCTTTGTGATTTAAGAGAAATTAATTGCATATCTTTCTAAAACTCTAAGTTCTAAACTCTAAATCCAAAGCAAACTCAAAGTTTAAAATTCAAAGTTCAAATTTTAGAGTTTATGATTTTGGGTTTTAAATTTGCTTAGAGTTTTGAACTTAGAATTTAGAGTTTAGAAAATAAGTTATAATTTCACCCTCACCCGCTTTGACATCCTCGGCGCCAGTCTTTTCCGGATTCCAGTCGGTCGCTTTTTAGGGGAAGGATTAACATAAGTTTGGAGAATTACAATTGCACCTAGCGTAAGCCAAAATACCATACTGAGATCATTTTTCCAAAACGGAGTATCAAATAAACCGTGAATTAAAATACCCCAAAATACTATTAGAGGATATGTAAAACGAAGATGGGCAAATACTATAAATGTAAGCAACGCGAGTAGGCCGAGCAACCCTGCATTTAACCAAAATGCAAAAAATATGTTGTGCGGGTGCGGTATATTCCACTCCATAGGTGCATGTCCGAGTATACGAGGCCCCTTGGTCTGATAATTCGCCTGAAAAAGGCCTGGACCAACACCTATCATGGGGTTCTCATCAATTAATGCCCAGCTTATTTCATAAATTTCAAGACGAACGGATGAACTGGATCGCTCTTTTAATTCCAAAAACTGCTGAAACTTAGGAGTGTTTATCTGTGTTGCAATAATAACGACAAATGTAGCCAAGAGAACCATGATGCCTGCTATGATATTTCGGGTTTTTACGTGCTTTTTAACGACCATATAGAACAAATAAAGTATCAGTGAACCAAATACACCGATAATAGCCGCATAAGACTTAGTAAAAAACAGCGCATGGGCCATGATAACAAGAGAGGACAGATCGAAATATTCCTTTAAACGAGGTTTGCCGATTCGTTGAAATATAAGACAGATGCTAAAAAGAATAGGTGGCACTAAATAAAGCGATAAATAATTTGCCGATTCAAAAAATCCGCTTAAACGCAAATCATAGGTAATGCCTTCGCCAAAAATTCCAAAAGCATAAGCACTTAAAGCAACTAAGGCAGAGGAATAAACAAAAAAACGTAAAAGCTTTTTGAGATCAGAAGCTGACCTGATAATTTGGGTTAAAACCGCAAAATAAAGCATAGGAACGACGACCCAACCCTTCCAAACACCTAAAGCAACCCGCTGTGAATCTAAAATCTCACCACTAGGAAGTGATATATAATGCGGAGCAGTCAGAACCCCAATAGTCGCACCTAAAAGCAAAATAAAAGCCGTAATCCAATAACCCCTGAGCGGTTTCTGCCAAGAAAAATCAATATGATGATAAACCAAACCCAAAAACCATAGTATAAAAAGCAGATATATAAAAATTTCAAGAACCGTAAACGGAATTCCATAAATCTGAAAACGAAGTAGATATAACGGAAAGAAAAAAGGTGATAGATATATCAATTTTTGGACTAATGTTTGCAATGAATTGTTTTTGTTCATATTTCTAATGGCTTATTCAATGGCTTATCCTATGGCTTATCCTATTGCTTATCCTATTGCTTATCCTATTGCTTATCCTATTGCTTATCCTATTGCTTATCATATTGCCTATCCCGTAGCTATTGGATTAGCCATGGATTAGCTATGGATTAGCAATGGATCAGCTATGGATTAGCTATTGGAATAAATTACCTTCGAATAATTTTAGCCTTATAATGTTCTATCTGCCCCTTAACTTTCTCAATAACTTCATCTACCACATTTCGAAGCGATTCGTTCCGCGCCTTTCCGCGCAAAGTATGCTGAGGAACAAAAAGAGTAAGCACACAACGATATGCCTGTTCGGGGTTTTTGGTTTTTTCATAAGAGATATCTACTTTAATTTCACTTGATTCATCAGAAATTCTAGCAGCAAAAGTGGCTAGTTTTTCAACCTTTTGGCGGATCATATCATCCTGCGCCTCATTTAGATTAATATTTTGTGCGATTATTTTAATTTGCATGATTTTTTAATTAAATGACAAGTCTATTATAACTTGAAACTTGAAATTTGAAACTTGAAATTTGAGTTTTGCCTGTCCGCCGCGGTGGAAGTTTTGAATTTCGTCATTTCGTTATGTCGTTGTTTCGTTATGTCATTGTTTCGTTGTTTCGTTGTTTTGTGATACTATTAACCTGATAATTTAACAAAGAAAAAATGTCATTTAAAATCCTAGCTGATACATTTTCCGTTGCTCGTGATTCAGATCATTTTATACAGTTAAAGACCCTTAAAAAACCACGTGTCGACGATCAAGTCTGGCTTTCTTTTGAGATTGTTGGAGATACAAAATTCGCACGCTCAACGGTTCAGAATATCATCGATACAGTTGAGGAGGTTTATTTTGATAATCTTGAACTCGATGCTTATGAAAGATTTGAAAACACTTTAAAGGAGGTCAATCTCACTTATAAAAATATTAAAGATAAACGAGGCGCAAAAGCTGTAGGGAAAATCAGCGCGATTATCGCCATCTTTTCCGGAAATGAGCTTCATTTAACGCAATCAAATGATGCGGAGGCTTATCTTATCAGGCGCGATAAGCTTTCTATGATCAGCGAGGGGTTATCCGGTAAATCAGATGATCTCTTTGTAAATATAGCCAGCGGGGAATTATTACCGGAAGACAAAGTGATTTTCTCAACATCAAGATTGCTTAGGCTGATAACTCAAACCAAATTAGCTCAGATATGCTCAGAAGGTGTCACGGAGGCATTGGATTCAATACGTGAATTAGTGCTTTCAGATAACGAATTAAGTATAGGAGTTGCATGTATTAGTACCAAATTACCGCACCGTGCAACCGGAAAGATAGGCAAAAAAACATTGCCTTACATAGGTATGATTTTAGACAAAGGTAAGGAATTATTAGGCGCTGTAGGCGGTTTTATCTCCAAAAAAACCGGCAGAAAAAAACCGGACTGGAATAAAAACACCATTCTTGCGGCTATTTTAGTTATCGCGCTTCTGCTCATTATAAGCATTTCATTCCTTGTAAACGGCCAACGTAACGAAGCACTGCGAGATGAATACAAATTGCGGATAGAGGCGATGAATCAAGACATACATACGGCGAATACCAAGGGCTATGCCAACGACAAAGAAACTGCCAATGCAATTTTGGATAAAGTGGAACGCGAAGCACGCGATATATTGGTAAGTGATTATTTCCGTTCTGAAGCAATGGTACTTCTCGATAAAATTCAGGAAACAAGAGATAGTATCAACAATATAAAACGAATTTCCGATACGAAAGCATACGTTGATTTAAGTCAGAAAAACCCTGATATAGAGGCATTAGGCCTTGTAAATCTGGATGATAATTTCTTTGCCTACGAATACAACGCGCTTTATGAGGTGATTTTAGATCAGGTTCTGAACCCTAAAGTTATCGACGAAACAGAAGTTGTTATGGCTAGCACCGCTATGGAAGATTATGGGCTTCTTATATTTCTAACTCAATCCGGTCGCATTATCGAATACGACGAAGGTCAATTTCAATTTGCCAACACAGAAGACGATGTATGGAAACCGGGCGTAGACGTTGCGGCATACGGCAAATACATCTACTTATTAAGCCCATCTTCAAATCAAATCTACAAATATTCAAGGCTTCGAAGTAACTATTCCAGCGCAACAGAATATAATTTGGATGCGGATTTAAATGGCGCTTTATCAATTGCGATAGACGGAAACATCTACGTATTAAAAGAGGGTGGCGAAATTGTTAAAATATTCAAATCAAATGTTCAGCCGTTTGAAATAGAAGACATGGCCGTAGATATTTCAGAAGCTACACAAATCTTCACTGCACCTGAGCTGGATGGTTTATATGTATTAGATTCTGAAAATAAACGAGTCATAATCATCGAAAAAGACGTTGGTCCCGGAGGAAGATATCAAGGACAGATGTTCTTTGAAGATCTGGATGAAATTCAGGCGATTTACATTGAAAAAAATGAGGACAGATTATATTTATTGACGAGGAAAGGGATTTATGAGGTAGAGATTTAATTTATTTCACAAACTCTAAACTCTAAATCCAAAACTCTAATCAATTTTAAACTCAAAACTCTAAACTATAAAATTTGAACTTTTTAATTTTAAACTTTGAGTTTGCTTTGGGTTTAGAGTTTAGAACTTAGAGTTTTAAAAAACTATGCATTCAACCATTAAAAACGCTATAAAAGGCCTCAAACAAGGTAAGATGATCATTATAATCGATGACGAGGATCGTGAAAACGAGGGCGATTTGGTGATGTCAGCGGAATTTATAACTCCGGAAACAGTAAACTTTATGGCCAAAGAGGGCAGAGGGCTTATTTGTGTTCCTGTCGAAGAAGAATTGGCTTATCGGCTGAACTTCCACCCAATGGTTTCAAATCCGGACGGAAACTGTAATTTTACGGTTTCAGTGGATGCCAAAGAAAATACCACTACAGGCATTTCAGCTGTAGATAGGGCTTTGACGATCAAAAAAATTACGGACAGTAAATCGACAGCTAATGATTTTATAAGACCGGGGCATATATTCCCGCTTATAGCTAAACAAGGCGGAGTTTTGGTCCGTGCGGGCCATACGGAAGCCACTGTAGACCTAATGAAACTTGGTGACATGACTCCGGCAGGAGTTATTTGTGAAATTATGAATTCAGACGGCACGATGGCAAGATTACCGGATCTTGAAAAATTCGCACAAAAACATGATTTACAGATAATTACGATCCAGGACCTTATTAAATACCGCAGTCAGACAGAAAAATTAGTCAAAAAAGAAGCAACAACAAAGCTTTCAACCGAATATGGAATTTTTCATACACATGTTTATCGAAGCATGATCGATCTTAAAGAACACGTGGCTTTGGTGATGGGCGATGTTAAAAAAACGGACACCGTACTTGTACGAGTACACTCTGAATGCTTAACCGGCGACACATTCCAATCCAAACATTGTGACTGTGGTCAGCAATTGGATGAATCGTTAAAACTTATCAGCGAAAAAGGTGCAGGAATACTCCTCTACATGCGCCAGGAAGGCCGTGGAATAGGGCTTGCTAACAAAATAAAGGCGTATGAGCTTCAGTCGAAAGGTCTGGATACTGTTGAAGCAAATCATCAGCTCGGTTTTAAATCGGATTTGAGGAATTACGGAATAGGTGCACAGATTTTAGCGGATTTAGGTGTTAAAAGGATAGAACTTTTGACAAACAATCCTAAAAAACTAATCGGGCTAGAGGGGTATGGACTTAAAATCGCAAAACGAATCCCCATAGAAATCGAACCGAATAAAATCAATTTGAAGTATCTGACTGTAAAAAAACAAAAGATGGGACATTTGCTTAAAAACTTGTAACCAATAGGTGAGCAAATGGGTGAGCAAATGGGTGAGCAAATCGATGTGCTCCCCAATCGGCTCCCCAATCGGCTCCCCAATCCGAACAATGTTCAAAGACAGAAAGGACGCAGCACAACAGCTCCTACCTAAATTGGAGCAATATAAAGGAAATAAGGACGCAATAATCCTGGCAATCCCCCGTGGCGCATTAGAGATAGGTGCGGTTCTTAGGGATAAGTTGAATCTGCCATTAGATATTGTGGTAACCAAAAAAATCGGTGCACCGGGCAATGAAGAATATGCCATTGGTGTAGTTGGACCGGATGGCAAGAGCCAGATAAACGAAGGAGTCGTTAAGATGTATGGAATCCCCAAAAGTTATGTCGACGATGAAACCCAGCGCCTAAAGCATGTAATCAAAAGGAGATATGAAGATTATAGAGGTGACCCAAATCCTCCGGATCTAAAAGGCAAGATCTGCATCGTGGTAGACGATGGAATAGCTACGGGATTTACAACACTTGCAGCTGTTAAGTATATCCGCAGACAGAAGCCAAAAAAAATAGTTTTAGCAATACCGGTTTCCGCCACGGATTCATATGATAAATTAGAAAAAGAAGTAGATGAAATAATCTGCTTATCCGTTGAAGAAGATTTCTTTGCAGTAGGACAATTCTACGAAACTTTTGGACAAGTTGAAGACAGTGAAGCTAAAAGATTTCTGAATTTTGATTCGTGATTTCTGATTCCAATTCCAGATTCTAGAATTTTAAATTTCAAATTAAATCAGAAATCCGAAATCAGAACTCAGAAGTGCGCATAAAAGCATTGCTTTTCGCGCCTTTTTTTGCTATAATATTTAGATAAATAAATAGAAAATCAAAAATGCAACAAACCCTCGACGAACATAAAGATGTAATTATCGATCCAAAAACTCAAAAACGGTTAAACGAACCGCTTAAAGATCAAACCGGATTTAATGAAGGTCATGAGGATTTTTTGAATATGATTATCAAAAAAATAGAAAACGGCGAACTCGATGTCCATAACGCTCAGACACTATACAATCACGCTGTTTACGACAATCTAAACGAAGAAGAAAAGGAAAAAGCAGATTTAACAGCAATAAATTTAATAAGCACGATCCGCCAGCTTGAATCAATATGGAAACTGGATAAAAAACCCACATTCCAAATTCAGAATATAGTAGAAACGATCTTCCAGATGAAATCCAAATTCGAAGACGAACACGGCGATGTGTACATTATTTAAATTCCAATAACCAAATCCCAAATTACAAACAATATCCAATGATCAAATTTCAAACTACAAACATTATCGGAATAGCCAAAATAACTATTCAAATTGGTTTGGAATTTGAATATTGTGATTTGTAATTTGTTTGGAATTTGGTTATTGGAATTTGTAATTTTATAAAGCTATGGGTGAAGGAGATTTCATGCCGGTAGGCGGACATCGTAGGAAGCACGACCCAAAACATGCTAAAAAAGTAAGAGAAGGTGGTAAAATAGCCGACGCCATCCGTGAAAAAACAAATCAGCACCACAAAGCAATAGAGGTGCCAAAGGCTGAAGAAGAACTTCTAAAAGACCTCGACCAGATTGATTAAAAAATAAGACAAAGTCTCCCCTTAGGGGAAAATTAAAACTAAAAACTAAACCATGACCGATATCGAACAACAAATACTCGCTCTCATTGAAAACAATCATCACCTATCAGATGATCTG
>JAUXFE010000062.1 GCA_030620215.1 Candidatus Peregrinibacteria bacterium | reverse complement strand
GTCATCCGGTAAATTTAAAAAATCATAACCCAACTTATTCTTATTTTTAAAAACAGTTTTCACAAGAGAGGCTTTTTTAACACAAAAGTTATTAAAAACCTTCTCACTAAAACCATGAGAACCTATTTGTTTTTTGAATATGTTATTGCTGTTGAGATAAAGCATGTTTTTGTGTCTCGTGCCTCGTGCCTCGTGGGTCACAAATTACAAGTCATGAATTTTTAAGGAAATATTTAACTATTTCTTCTGTCTCTTTAATATCGGATGGCAGATCAGCCATTGCTTTAACAACCTGAAATCTTTCATATCCTAAGCTTTGAAGAGCAAGAATGGCATCTTCATTAACTCCGGATATTACAGGTTCACCTTCTTTTGTGGTCGGAGGAGTGATCTTGTTTTTAAGTTCGAGAATAAGCCTTTCAGCAGTCTTTTTGCCAAGCCCTTTGATTTTGGTTAAGAAATCACTGTCTCCGTTAATAATCGCGGATTGAGTTAAATTCATAGGAGTTGCGAGTATATCCAAAGCCATTTTTGGACCTATACCGGAAATACTGATCAATTGTTCGAAAAATTCCAACTCATCTTTTTTAGAAAAACCATAAAGAGAAATATCATCTTCACGTACGGCTGTGTGGATATAAAGCTGTATTTTTTGATCCATCTTAGAGCCTGCAACCAACTCCTCAGTTGATCTCACTTTATAACCGATATTACCGGCTAAAACCAAAACGGATTTTTTGCTTTTGTCGATGATGAGTCCGTTTATGTATCCGATCATTTTTGTGGGATTAGTAGGACTTGTAGGATTAGTAGGACTTGTAGGATTAATTCTCATCGTAATAATCTTACAAGTCTTACAAATCCTACTAATCCCACATGTTTACATAAATCTACCACAAAACCGTATTCCAACACAAAGATTTTCCCCATTATTTAGCCAAAAACCCTTGTTTTTAAGTCTAAAATTTGGTATAATATAATGATTATTGTAACTCGTAATTCGTAACTTGTAATTTTATAGAAATATGGAACTAAGAAACTTGGAAATCTACCAAATATCCAGAAAAATAAGCAAAGAGGCATGGAAAATATATGAAAACTTGGATTGGAAAGATAAAAAAGTTATGGGAGATCAATGGATTACATCAATTGACTCCATTGGTGCCAATATTGCTGAAGGTTTCGGACGATATCACTATCTGGATAAAAATAAATTTAATTATAACGCTCGTGGGTCATTGCTAGAAGCCATTCATTGGACAGAATTATTTGAAGAAAGAAAAAAATTAAATTCAGACGAAATCGCATTCTTTGCATCAGAATTCGAAGAGCTTCATCCAAAATTAAATAGTTATATTAAGTCCACTAAAGAACAAGTTACTAAATAATTACAAATTACAAGTTACGAATTACAAAAATAAATGGTTAAAGAAAAAAAACAAAAACAACGAATAGTATCATTAATGGCCGTAATTGCCATAGTTTTTACAAATTTCTTAATCACTACAAACACTTTCGCTACGCCAGATATTCCGGAGATTGAAATTCCAATTGAGCCGATCACCATAGAGGATTTAGTAGAGGAGCAATTGGAAGAGGAAAGGCTGGAACGTACAGTTGATTATAGCGAGAATCTTTGGGAAATAACTGATGTTGGTATTTATGATATTTTCGGGGCAGTACGAGATGTAATTATTGAGGAACCAGAATCTACTGAAGGGCTAGCTGAAGAGTCGGTTGATGAGTTTACAGATCCATATGAAGAGTATCGCCAAAGCATTATTGAAAGCTGGGGCGGGAAAAAAGCATATGCGGAAAAAAGATTAGAGGGCGTGAAAGAGAATCTAAGTGAACAAATGAAAGCATTTTTGGAATTTGAGAAACAAATTGCTGAAGCTCAGGAAAAACTTACCCCAATTCGCGAAGAGGTATCCACGCTTCAGAATCAAGTCCGTTTGCTTAACACACAAATTCAGACAGCGAGAAACAAGGTAACAAATACAGAAATAATAGTTGCCTCAAAGAAGATCGAAATTAAAGGCCTTATGCTGAATCTAAAACGCAGTGAGATTGAAATGAATATTCAGAGAAAAGTCGTAACTGATTACATCAAGCTTTTATACACAGAAGAACAACAGTTCATCAGCTTTTATGAGGAAGGCGCAAGCACTTTAAAGCTACTTTTAGCCGATGCTAGTGTAAGCGAAAACTTACTCGGTCAGGAATATATGGAAATCATGGAGCAAACCGGTCGACAGGTTTTTTATGATTTAGAAAAAACAAACAGGGAGCTTCAGACAAAGCAGGAAACAATTTTGGATGAACAAATAGAATTGGAATTTTTATACAACGAACTTTTAAAGGAAAAACGCGCACTTGAAGAAACCCGAACTTCCAAAAAGGATTTGCTTGAGGAAACTCAGGGTGATGAGGAGAAATATCAATTACTTCTCGAATCAGCGATTCAGGAACAGCTTGAAACCGCTATTGCCGTCCAAAACTTACAAGAAAACATTGGCTTAATTGAAAGCAAATTAGAATTACTTGATGATGGACTCGAAGAAGTAGAAGAAGCTGATTTTGAAGATATGGAGGGAGCAGAAGAAGTTATTGAAATGATTGAAACCGCTGAGGTTTCAGTTGGCATACTTGATGATATCGAAGACAGCGAACTATCTAAAACCCCTCTCGGATGGCCGGTTCCAGCTAACAAAATCACAGCTAAATTCCACGATCCGACTTATCCAAAAAGATGGGGCATACATCAGGCTATCGATATTAGAGCAAGGCAATTTACCGAAATCCGCGCACCGGCAAACGGTTATGTGTTCCAGACAAAAGATAATGGAAATGGCTACAGCTACATAATTATCGCCCACAAAGGCAATTTGGTAACAGTTTACGGTCACGTTGCCGAAATAATCGCTAAACCGGGCACTATCGTCAAAAAAGGAACATTAATCGGTCTCTCTGGCGGAACACCCGGAACAAAAGGCGCTGGCCTGCAAACAACCGGCCCCCACCTCCACTTCGAGGTCCACTACAAGGGTGACCCTGTTAATCCACTCGATTATTTACCGATGAATGAACTTCCAATCGAATACGTGCCGGATGAATACTTGAAAGATTTGAAATAAAAATTATTTACTAATAAAAGATCATGACAGACAAAAACGAAAAAAACACAGATGAAGAGCTAATTCTAGAACAAGAAACAGGCACCAAGCCTCCTGGAACACAAGAAGTTGCATCGACCAGAGAAGATATGACAGAAACTCTAACAGATGAGCAAGAAGCTGAAAAACGTGGGATTAGTGTTCAGCAGTGGAAAGACCTTTTACATGTTGCAAAAGTCGCTGACGAAAAGAAAGAATGGATTGATGAGACTTTCTCATTTGAAGCACCAGGAAGAATAAAAGTAGCAGAGGATTTAGAGATTGTAGGAGATGAAAAACTTGAAAGGCTTCCAGATAACCTAGAGGTGGATGGGGGATTATGTCTTAATATGTGTACAGGGCTTAAAAAACTACCAGAAAATTTAAAAGTAAAATCGACTTTAGATATCATTGCTTGCTTCAAGATTACAAAACTACCAGAAAATTTGGAAGTAGGTGAAAGTTTGAGGCTTGCGTATTGCATTGGACTTACTGAACTTCCGGAAAATCTAAAAGTAGTAGAGACATTGTACCTTAATAATATGAGGCTTAAGAAGCTCACGGAAAATTTGCAAGTTGGGGAAGATTTAGCTATTAGTGATTGTGCGGAATTGAGGGGGCTCCCAGAAAACTTGCAAATAAATGGAAGTCTATATCTTAATGATTGTATAAAACTTAAGAAACTTCCAAGTAATTTAAAAGTTAATGAAAATTTAATTCTTCGGGGTTGTACAGGGTTAAATGGACTTCCAAAAAACCTAGAAGTAGGAGGGGTATTACATTTGTCAGAAGATCTAAATGAGCAAGTTAAGAAAGATGCTGAAAGATTAAAGAAAGAAGGAAAAATTAAAGGAGAAATTTTTTATCCCAAAGATGTATTATCAGCTTTTAAATCAGGGGAGGATGAGAAAATTCCCCCAACAGATAAAATTTTAACTGTATTACCAAAAGAGTATTTAGAAAGATTAATTAAAGAAATCAACGAAACAGATAAATAATATTAAGTTTAGAGCTTAAGATTTAATCATAACGACATACTCTCCTTTCGGCTTCTCCGGAATTTGTTTAATGACCTCCGTTATTGTCCCCCGATAATATTTCTCATAAATCTTGGTAAGTTCTTTGGCGACCGAGACTTTAGCGTCCTTTTTCAGATAATCCTTTAGCTGATTCAACGTCTTTTTTAATCGGTGAGGGGATTCATAGAATACCACCGTATATTCACTTTCTGCGATTTTTTTAAATAATGTCTGACGTCCCTTTTTTACAGGCAAAAAGCCAAGATAAAGAAATTTGTCCGTTGGTAATCCGCTTGCACAAAGTGCGGTAATTACGGCGCTCGAGCCGGGTATCGGAATCACTTTGATCTCACTATCCAAGGCTTCCTGAATCAAGACATAACCGGGATCTGATATCCCAGGAGTTCCAGCATCCGAAATCAACGCGACATCATCACCATTTTTCAAATGGGCTATTATTTTAATAACTTTCGTCTGTCCGCTATGCGAATGGAATGAAAGGCGTGGCTTATCGATTT
>JAUXFE010000072.1 GCA_030620215.1 Candidatus Peregrinibacteria bacterium | reverse complement strand
TTCTCCGCCGCTTCTTTTGGATTCTTGTTCTTCAAAATATAAGAACCTGCCACTAAAATATTCGCACCTGCTGCAACAGCAAGCGGGGCAGTTTTATCGTTAATGCCACCATCGATTTGAATATCGAGATCTGGATAATGCTCACGTATCCATTTAACTTTTTCAAGGACTTCCGGAATAAAACTTTGACCGCCAAAACCCGGATGTACGGACATTATGAGGACGAGATCTACCATAGGCAAAACCTTTGCAATACTATCGACAGAAGTGTCCGGATTTATAGAAACACCTGCTTTACAACCAAGATCTTTGATCTTTTTTATATCCTCCGGTAAATGACGACTGGCTTCTGCATGAATAGTAATCAAATACGCACCTGCCTTTGCAAACTCCTCCACATATAAATGCGGATTATTGATCATAAGATGACAATCAAGCGGTATATCGGTCTTAATCCCCTTAACAACACATGGACCGACCGTAAGATTTTTAACAAAATTCCCATCCATAACATCAACATGAAACCAATCGGAAAATGGTTCTAATGTTTTGAGATAATTATTCAGATCACCATAATCCGCTCCAAGTATAGACGGTGCTATTTTGATTTTTAATTGGTCATTGGTCATTGTGTCATTGGTCATTAGGAATTATGTTTTTCAATCTCCATCATCTGCTTCACACGTCGCTCATGTCTTTCTTCGCCGGAAAAATCAGTAGTTAAAAAAGTACGGACAATATCAACCGAATCATCCATCATCTTACTGCGACCTGCGATTGAAATAACGTTGGCATCATTGTGTTGTCTGGCCGATTCTGCCGCCTCTTTGCTATAACAAAGTGCCGCGCGTATACCGGGAACTTTGTTGGCAGAAATTGAAATCCCAATTCCAGAACCACAAACTACTACACCTTGCGCATCAGGAGTTACAGCAACCTGCTGAGCAACCTTTTCACCATAAATAGGATAATCAACCGCATCATCATTATTAGGACCAAGATCAACAAATTCATATTGATCGCCAAGTTCTTTCTTATTTCTCTCTTTTGTATCAAACCCTGCATGATCGGAACCGATTACTACTTTTTTCATGATTAAAATAATTAGTTTACAAAACTATCTTACCAAAAAAATTCATAATTCTTAATTCGTAATTTTTAATTAAAGGAATTTAGAGACAAGAACCCAAGCAAAGTACCCGAGAGATACAATAAAAAGAATCCATCCAGTAATTCTGACAAACAATTGTTTTCGAGACGACTTAATAAAAGACAGAACATCAAAATTCCGATTAATCCCCCAAACTAATCCGATTGCAAAACCAGCTATTAATCCAATATTCAAAATTCCATCTAAAATAAATGTGAGGACATAGCCAAAAACGGACATAAGAATTGAAAAACCTATTACTCGAAAAATTCCTTTCCAAAAAATTGCGCGACGAAAGCGATACATTTCTTTTTCGCGGAATTCTTTATCTTTCGGCACATCTTTTTTAAAAATTGTCGGATGAACAGGTGTTTCATCCACTAAAACTTTCTCAATTTTCCCTCCCCCTAAAGTCAAATCATACGCCCGTCTCTCATCAGGGTCAGAAAGGACTTGGTACGCTTCGGCAATTTCATAAAACTTGTGAACCTCGGTTTCATCCGCAGAATCAGGGTGATATTTTTTAGCCATTTCGAAATAAGCCTTCTTTATCTCTTCTGGAGATGATGTTTTTTCAATGCCGAGGATTTTGTATAAATCTTTCATGGTTCTAACTTCGATCTATTTATTCGTGCTGACGCTGTGGCTCGTGTTTCACTGTGGCTCGTGTTTCACTGTGGTCCTATTTTATTGTAGTATGCTCATTTATGATAACAATACAATAGGGCAACAGCGAGTAATCGAGCACGAGCCACAGGAGCGATTGAGCGACACGAGCCACAGCGAGTAATCGAGCACGAATTATTTATTAAGTTCCTTCGCTCGTTTATAAGCAGCATCAACCCCATCCAAAACAATTTTCTTCAACTTATTCTTATCAAAAACCTTAATAGCCGCTTCAGTCGTACCATTTTTAGATGTAACTTTTGCCCTTAACGCTGCCGGAGAGTTACCGGATATATTTACCATCACACTCGAACCAACAAAAGTACCAAGAGTAAGCGATGTTGCTTCTTCATCTGTAAAACCCAACTTATGTGCCGCTTCAAACAGAGCTTCCATAAAATAAAATACATAAGCGGGACCGGAACCGCTGATCGCTGTAACCGCATCCAATTTTCCTTCATCTGCAAAATAAATTTCATGCCCCATAGCACTTAGCAAAATCTGAACGGCCTTTTTGTCTTTGGATGTCAGGTTAACGGAAGTCCATCCAACCAAACCCATACCGATTTGCACGGACATATTGGGCATTGAGCGAACAATTTTTAATTTACCCACAACGGACGCAATCCGCTTAACCGTAATACCGGCTGCGATAGAAAGGATTATAGTTTTTTTGGATAAATAAGGTTTGATATCCTCCAAAACCCCCATAATATCCTGAGGCTTCACCGCCAAAACAACCACATCGTATTTGGACAGTTTGGAAAAATCATCAACTGCAGTTTTGAGTTTTAAATTTTGGGTTTTGAGTTTGCTAGGATTTTTATCAAACACAATTAAATCCGAAACTTTACAAACCTTCTTACCAAGCCATGCATTTATCATAGCTGACCCCATGTTTCCCCCGCCAATGACTGCAATCTTCATCGTTTTAATTCGTAATTTTTAATTCGTAATTCATAATTAAATGATCAGAATTGCTGAATAAACCGTAGATCATTCTCAAAGAAAAGACGTAAATGATTAATCCTATATTTAATCATAACCATTCTATCCAACCCCATTCCAAACGCGAATCCAGTATATTTTTCAGAATCATAGCCAACATTTTCTAAAACTTGCGGATGAACCATTCCGGCACCTCCAATTTCAAGCCAACCGGTTTGTTTGCATAATCGACATGGGACGTTTTCAGTTTTACCTTCTCCATGACAAATAGGACAAGTGCAATCGACTTCAAGCCCCGGTTCTACAAATGGGAAAAAACTGATTCTGAATCGGGTTTTGATACTTGGATCTTCAAAAACCTGTTGCATAAAATGAGTTAAAACAGCTTTAAGATTAGCCATTGAAACATTTTCTCCAACCATCAAACCTTCACACTGATGGAACATCGGGCTATGGGTAGCATCACTGTCTTTTCTAAATGTTTTTCCTAGAGAGATAATTCGTACAGGCGGTTCGTGAGCTTCCATATAACGAATTTGCACAGGTGAAGTCTGAGTGCGCAAAACAGTATCTTTTAGATTTTTAATCCAGAATGTATCCTGCATATCACGAGCCGGATGATCGGGCGGAATGTTCAACTGATTAAAATTATAATGCTCTAATTCTATATCCGGACCACTCGCAACATCAAACCCCATTTTTGCAAAAATGACCTCCAAATCATCCATAAATTTAGAAATCAGATGCCGATGACCCACCATTGGTTTTTTACCGGGAACAGTTACGTCGATCCATTCCAAATCCGCGATTTTACCAAGTTTTGAAGCTTCAATCTCCGCATATCTCTTTTGAATTTCAACTTCCAACTCCGTTTTAGTCATGTTTGCCAGCTTGCCGACCGTCCTTTTCTCATCATCACTTAAATCTTTTAAAGTTTTCATAATATCGTTAAAATCCCCCTTTCTACCAAGATATTTAACTTCAAGATCACGAACTGTATCATGATCTTCCGCCTTTTTCAAAGCGGATAACATTTCGGATTTTAATTTTTCGATTCTGGATTTCATGTTTGACGTAAGTTATCGGAGTTATTGTAACAAAGCCAAAAAAAGCAAGCAATTAGAAATAGAGCAAATGGCTAACAATATAAAAATTTAAGAATTAATTCATTCTTAATCATGCATCCAGAAACTTGCGCATAGCTATTCTATAACTTTGCAATGAGACATCAAATCTCCCGGCTCTTTGCTGAATTTTTAAACGCAATTCAACCGACTTACGACTGCGTTCTGAAATATCCTCAACTGATTCTTCAAATTCAGCCCTATCTTCTGTGGGCAAAACTCTTGTTAGCAATAGATTTTCTTCAGCACTAAGTGACTTAAGAAAATCTCCGACATCGGTGGTTATTTCATTTTGTGAGTTCATGGTTATACATTTTAACGCACCAAAAATAATGTGTCAAACTCGATAAAAATAAAATGTGACTTGCATATAATTTGTGATAAGATATTCCTCCTTATGTGCTCATTTACATCATAGCTAACTTTGATAGGCATTGTTTTGTATTTGTTTGAACAACATCCCAATTATGGAGATTCCGTTCTCAAGTACAATTG
>JAUXFE010000044.1 GCA_030620215.1 Candidatus Peregrinibacteria bacterium | reverse complement strand
TAATTCTACGCTTAAAAAAGCAACGAGCAAATACGATAGGTAATGGCCAAGTTCAACCCCGGCTTGCACTCTGACGCTACGCGGTCAGGTGCGAAGCCTTTTCGTTATATGGCCATTTTTTATCGCAGAAGTAACATTGATTTCGTAATTGTTTGGCCACTAGTTTTTAATTCATAAAAATAGATGCCGCTAGGATATTTATTGCCATTAAAATTAATTTTATGTTTTCCAACATCTTTGAATTTATTTTCTAATCTTTCCATTTCTTCACCGAGCAAATTATAAACTTTTATTGAGACAAAACCAGATTTTGCTATGAAATACTCAATTGTTGTAGTTGGATTAAAGGGATTGGGATAATTTTGAAAGAGCGTTACTGAACCGGGTATTATTTCTTGCCGCTCAGAAAATTTAATGGCAGTAACACTATCCAGAGAAGAATATAATACAGATTTAGGGATAATTTCCCAGGTTGTGTTTGGATTATAGGTGGGAGGATTAGAGCTAAAATTTTTACCATAGTATGGAATATCAGATGTATCCGGGCCAGGCTTGAACCACCACAGTTCTATGCCATCATAATATCTATCTTCATAAAAGGTAATTAAAATTTCATGGACTCCGGAATCTAAAAGCAGTGGAATGAATGGTGTATTTGATGTATCACTTTCACCCATATTATCTTCCCAATCATACCATTGTTCTTCGCCATTATCAACGATCAGAGCACTGTCTATGAATATCTGCGATCCATCATCCGAGATTGTTCCAAACCCATATTGACCGGCTTCTTCAATATAAATATACCCTTTCCATTGAACACTATAGTGATCTCCGTATCCGGATACCGGCTGCCAGCGGTAATTGCTGCCCCCATCCCAAAAATCAATTACCGTATCAATTTGAGTAAATACTTCCGTTAATCCGTCAAAAATAATAACGTCAGCAGTATCGACTAAATAGTTTTGGTAATAGTGTCCCATTAAACCATTTCCTTCATTTATATTGGGATATTTAGCCTGTAACATTGCGATACTAACAAATAAAAAACCTAATAATGTTGACGCTTTTAATACTCTCATGGTAACCTCACTCTTTGTTAAACTTTATAAACCGTAAATTCTGAATATTCATTTTCGAAGTATATTCTCAGCGCACCAGTATCCGCTTAAAATGGCCCCGGTGAATCCATGGCCGGGTTCGGTCCATGCTGAAGCAAAATAACAGGTTGGGGATAGGTGATTTAATTTTAACCCGTTTTCTGCCTGTCTGAGCCGGTAGTTGGGCGTAGCCGTAAGCGGTGCCTTGCGGGTTAAGCGTGTAGCGCCTTATTGTTGTTGGCGTGCCTACCTCATAATATTCTATTTCATCTTTGATGCCCGGAATGAGCTTCTCCAGCCGGCCTATCAGAGTTTGTGCCGCTAATTCTTTCCGCTCTTCATACTGTTCTTTGGAAAGAGTATTCCAATCGGAGATATAATCCATCGCGGTAAATACTCCGACACTTTTACCATCAGGCGCCAGACCGGAATCGATCTGGCTGTAGTCAACAAAGATAAATATCCGTTTTGAGAAATCAGTGTGATTGTATTCCGCTATTTCGCGCTGACAGGATAGGCCTCCGTCATAAAATACGGTGGAGTAGCTGCGGTTACCAAGATCTTTTGGCGGCTTCTTAAAACCAAGGTAGACTGAAAGTATGGATGGGGCGATTTCAGGATTTCCAACCGCCTTCGACAGCTTGGTTTTCGCCTGAGTGTCTTTAAGAAGTTCTCCCATCACATTAGGCAGCGCCGCATTTGCGACTATACATTTTCCAAAAGCTGTTTGCTGTTCGCTTTCAGTCGCGGATTTTTTGCTGTACTTCACTCCGCTTGCAGCTCCATTTTCAATGATTATCTCTTTGACCAAATGCCCATAGATAACCTTTCCATCATGATCTTCAATAATTGATGCCAGGTAATCAGATAACATTTGCGATCCGCCCTTAATAAAGTAACCGCCGCCGCTGAAGAAGCTTCCCTGCGCGATGGAAAAATATAAAAGTGACATATTATAAGGGCTGTCATGATAGTAACCAAGCGTGGCTAACAGTATCAATTTCAAGTCTTCATCACCAAACAGATCGTCCAAAAACCGGCCCACTGTTGTATTTTCGCGGATCATTAAATTAGGTGCGTAAAAAGGAAATAAGGGCATTGATAACAGCATTTTCCATTTTTGACGGGGAACTCTAAAAACTTCTTTGCGCAGAGCAAGGATCACCTTAAAAAACTTAAGTATCCCTTTTTCCTCCGCCGGAAAACGTTTCGTCAAAACTTCGATAGCTTGTTCGTAATTATCCGGAATTGTCATATCAACTTCCGGCTTAATAAAGCGGTAAAACTCAGGGACACGCAAAAACTCCAAATTATCCAGGACGCCGAGTTCTTTAAATATTTTTAGTTTTGGATCACCTTCGTCTAACCCATCGATCATGTGCAGGCCGACTTCGATTTTAAGATCTTTGTGTTTGAAGGTTGTAGCACATCCGCCGGGGATGTTGTGCTGTTCAATGAGCAGGACTTTTTTACCTTCTTTAGATAATTTAGCGCCTGCTGTCAGCCCGCCCAATCCACCGCCAATGACGATTGCATCATAATTCATTGTTGCCATCCTTTCAAATATGAGGTACTATGAGTGTTGCTCCTCTAATTGTTTTCACTTAATTCGTCCAATGCCTTTACAACTTCATCCTTTGACATTTTAAAAATCCATTATGTCTGATGTTGCAAACCTTTAAATGATTTACCAACCCAGCCTTCATTTTCTTTGAATTGTCTGAGCTCGGTTATCAAAATTCAACGAAGGCTGGTTTCCCGGTTGAATCCCAAAATAATTTGTACTTATAACTGCAAATCTCCAATCTCTCGGGAGTTACTTCAATCAGGATGTAATCTTTATCGGGATCAGGATAGTATCGTGTCCAGCTTTTTTTCCAATAATGAGCTTTCTTTTCAGGATCATTAACAATACGCGCCTGACCTGCAAGTGACACATAACTGCGCCCTTTCGTATCATAATAAAATACCATCACATTAGGATTATTTTTAATCTGTTTTACTTTGCGACTTTCGGTACTTGTGCCAAGCCAAACAACCATATTCTCTTCAGGCGGGAATACATACATTGTTCTGGCCTGGGGTTTTCCATTTTCATCAACTGTAATGAATGTGCGGCTTCGTGCGGAATCAATAATTATTCTGGCTATTGTCAATAAACTATCACGAGACATTTTTTGTTTTAATTGATACTGTTTGTCTTGAGCTGTTAGTGAAGATGAAAAAAATAAAAGTACTGAGGCGAAAATACAATACACGATTTTTTTAGATTTGATTAACATAGATTATCTCCTATTTAGAACAACTATGTTAGACTTCTTTCCGTTAAACCAATACATAATTAAAAATATCTAATGGGCATACGGCCTGTCGAATCGATTATTATAAGCATTATTCTTTTTGAGCAGATTATTCCAGTAGAAACTTTCTCCAATCGATTTGTATAACCAAAAATCAACTTTTGAAAGTTTTTCAGGTTGGGCCAATTGATAGATAATGTCTTTATCTAACACGCCGGTTTCCCCAAATGTTACGCCTAATTTGTAAAATTTTTCATTAAGTCTTTTTACGTCGGAAATCCCACCCATACCGCCTTTATTTACAGCTTTGCCAATAGCGATAATAAATTTATGAAGCATTTTATTTAATAGAGGAGGTATTCTTATTGCTTCAAAGGCGCCGCGAATGACAGTGCCTTTATATTCACAGCACATACGCTCAGCAAATTTTTGAAGATACCGCTCGACATACCAGGAATGTCCGGGTTCGGGAAAGCCGGATTGAACGATGAATCCAATTGCAGGATTTTCTGATCTGTGACTTAGCGGTTCAAGCGCTTCCATAAATGCTTTGACATTTGCCGGCATTGAATCGAAATATAGTGGAAAAGCTATTATTGCAAGGTCTGCTCCACGGAAAAATTCTATATCTCTGCTATGTTCTTTAGAGTGAATTAGATAGGATAGCTCATAGGAGTTCCCATCGGTTGACATAAAACCATTTAGAAATTGGGTAAGAAGAACTTTAGTATTGCTATCTTTCCCCCGAGGGGAACCATTAAATACGGCTAATTTCATTTTCTAACTCCTTTACTGGATCACTTAAATATTTAACAAAACAAAGTGATGTATATAAATTAATAGCGTCCCGCTTGTAGATATCAGATATTATATTAATATCTTCATTATCGGTCTCTTTATTTTTATCTAATAAAAGTCCAATAGAGGGATACTTCTCGTATCTTTTAATATGACGAGTTTCACCATTTAGAAATCTAAAGTAAGGATGGCCCAAAGGAAGAAGTTTTTCCTGAGCTTTTTTTAGCAATGCGCTGGTAAATCCCATTAGAACCGGTGATGCGAATATTACAAAATCAGAGTTAATATAATTTTGCAGAATTTCAGACGCTTCGTCATTCGAGACGCACAGTCCCGGGGTTTTGACCAAACAATCAAAACAACCAATACACGGTATAATATTCATGTCTCTTAATGTAAAGACTACGGCATGATGATTTTTCTGCTGGATGTAATTTGTTAATTCATTCAGATAATTATCAAATACAATTTCTTCACTTTTTGGGTTTCCGTTGAGGATAGTTACTTTCATGAAATATCCTTTCATTTATAATACATACTGAAATATTTTTTTGTTAAGCCGGCAAAATCCCGCTTTTCGCAGCGTTAGCGATGATCCTGATTTCGGGGCGCGGCAAATTAACGGCAGATTGGTATATTATCGAACAAGATCAATTCATCTATCCTGCTTTTAATTTCCAAATCTTGGATTCACAATATTATTGTAGATGGAACCAAAAGTGTAATTGATTCCTATGGATGCCCAATAACTGTATTGTGTTTCCAACTGCCGCTGCTGTAGGATTACTTCTTCCTGACTTACCGCGCTTTTCTGTAAGCTAAGCTGGTTGTGAATCATGGAATAATTACCTCTTAATTCTAAAAAAAATCCTTTAAATAAGTGCAGGGATAATTCGGCATACATATCTAAATTGTTTTTCTTAAAATCAAAAAAATAGTGCGACCCGGTCAGGCTGGATTCTATGGTACCCCAAGGTTTCTTTAATTTAAGGGCAATTTCGAGCGATTCCTCAAACAAACCTTCTTCCCATTTATTATAAATTGTTTCTTCATCATACTGAAAAAATCCGTACCCGATTTCATATAAAAAGCGCAACTCGGTGCGGGTTGATTCAGAATAGGGAAAAATATTATACTCGATGGCTGGATAAGCTTTTACGGCTCTTTTCATATTGAGATAAGTGGAAGAGTAAACCCTGCTGTTAATACCGATTGACCAGTGCTTTGAAATACTTTTAACAAGTAAAGCTGAAAATATATGGGAGCTGGAATAGCTAGAAATGGTTTCATCTTCAATTTTAAAATGGTCCTCCCCATAATTTAGGCTTAATCTTAAACGCATTTTCCAGTCATCCGTAATACGGTCTGCCCGCTGATTAAAATTAAGATAATAGAAATTGTATAATTTCTGTCCATTTAAATAGCTGTTTAAACTTGTTCGAAATACCCAATAGTCCCAATTGTCAATAAGCTTTTTATCTTCACCGGGTTGATTATATTTAATGGAAATATTCTCGGATAATGATGTATGAACAATGTATTGCATCAGACCAAGTTTTAAATACCGCACCATTCTTTTACGAATTATATCATCCGTGTCATTTTGCAGCGTTGAATATGATACTAAAATAGACCCCTCTGTCAAGACCATTTAGTGATAAAAATAAGGTGTAGTAGTTGTCGTATTTTTTCTTTCTTTT
>JAUXFE010000071.1 GCA_030620215.1 Candidatus Peregrinibacteria bacterium | reverse complement strand
TTTGTAACAGCCTGACGTTTGGCGATAACACCAGCAAGCCTTTCACCGTCTTTTTCTGCGACGACGGATGGAGTGGTACGATTACCTTCCGCGTTTGGTATGACAACCGGCTCACCGCCTTCCATTACGGCCATGCAGGAGTTGGTTGTTCCTAGATCTATTCCGATTATTTTTCCCATGATATTTTTATTACAAAATTTAAAATTACAAAATTACAAGATTATTTTTTGTAATTAGCACTCGTTATTATAGAGTGCCAAGAATATGAGTCAAGTATTTTTTTGCATTAATTTTGTAATTTTCAATTTTGTAATTTTGTAATAATTAAGTTCCGTCTCCAACCTTTACCTTAGCAGGTTTAATTACGTTGTCATTTAGCGTATACCCTGGTTCAAACTCCTCAACAATCTCATCTTTTTTACCCGGTCCTGCCATTAATCCTTCGTGAAAATTAGGATCAAGTGTTTCTCCGATTGTTTTTATCTTTTTTACACCGATTTGTTCCAGTGTTTTCAAAAAATCGTCGTGAATCTGCACAACACCCTTTGCCCAGTCATTATCTTTTAAATCGTCGGGCAGGTGCTCTGTGCTTCTGTCGAAATTGTCGATAATAGGAAGAAGAACTTTTAAAAGCTCTGCATTTGCGAATTTGACGAATTTGCCCTGATCTTCCTCGGTTCTTCTTTTGTAGTTCTGCAAATCTGCCATAGCACGGGCCAGAGCGTTGGTCAGCTCTTCGACCTTAGAGTCTTTATCATCAGTTATTTGTTGTTGTTCAGATTCTTCTTTGTCCTTAAGCTCTGCTTCTTCGACTTTTTTCATTAGATCATTGTCATTGTTTCTGGCTTTGCCCTTGAGGTTTGTGTCATCTAGGGGAATATCCATTTCTTCTGTTTGATTTTCGTCGGTCATGTTTTAAGTATTTAATAAGTTACAGAAGCAATATTTCCGCAAGTAACTTTGCCTAACCTCTGTACAACACAAACTCTGTAGTAATAAGTCATTGAACGCGCTACGGTTTTATCTAAATAACTGGTAGCACTTGTGTTTGCTGAAGACATAAGAATTGGATCGTTTGGATAGCTTGGGTTAGAATTAGTTGCAGATTTAATTAATTTATAAAACTGAAAATTTTCACTATCGCACCTTGTCCATGCAAGCTGGATTCCTGCCGGTGTTTGAATTTTTTTAGCACTTAAACCCGGGTAGCATCCGCCTGAAGTTGTAGCTGGAGCGGGAGTTGTTGTGGTTTTGGTTGTGGCAGTTGGCGCAGAAGCTGTTTCTTCTGTTGCATCTTCTGTATCTTCGTTTTCATCCGTTAGTTCATCTGTTAATGTGTCCCCAAATTCCAGCATGTCATTTTCTTTATTTCCCGATATGGATACCATAATTATGATGAGAATAGCTATAACGATAGCTAGTAAAACTTGAATTTGTCGGTCTTTAGATAATTTCATATTAATAATTGTTTATACGATAAGGTAGGGATATGGTATCAGAAAAGGCATACTTTAACAATTAACATTTGACATATTGGTCACGAGTCAAAGGTTAGTCAAATGTCACATGTCAATTGTTACATGTGTAATTTGGAGGTACCGGTGGGATTTGAACCCACGAATGGCGGTTTTGCAAACCGCTGTGTTAGACCACTTCACCACGGTACCTTGATGACGATATGACGTTATGACGTAATGACGAAACAACGTGTGTATTTTTTCAAAGTTTTCCAAAAAAAGCAAATCACTATCTTTAAGTATATACTATTGACATATTTGAAAAAGTGTTGTAAAATCATAGCACTATGAACGAAGGCACTTTTTACTTTAGCGATACACATCTTGGCGCGGGTTCTGAAAATTTTGATTTAGTTCGAAGATCTTTTGATGCTCTCGAAAAGTTTTACTGGGAGCATTATATGCAGATAACGAAAGTCGTTGATCTTGGTGATACAGTCGAATGCTGGTTGCCAGACAAGAAGCACGAAAATCCTTATTTAGATCATGAGGTTATTGTTGCTGCCAGAAATATGTATGAAAATATTTTTAATGGGCAAAAAATTGATATTGTAGCTTGTGCAGGGAATCATCAAACACATATTTTAGGTAACAAACCAATTCCGGAAATGTCCATGATTCACAGCGTGGAAGCAGCTAATAATTTTAGAGATTTCTTAACTAAGGTGTTCGCTGGAGATTCTAAAGCTGATTTTGAAATTTTTAGAGGTGTAAAAGATATTGAAGATGGAGTTATAGCGCATCATGGCGACTTTTTAAATGCAGGAAATTTAGATGAAGTAATTAATACATTTGATGAAAGTATGTCCATACAAGAAAAAATGGACGTTATTAATGAAAGTGCGGATATGTGTGTTGCTATGCAGAAATTTTGGCAGAAATTAAGAAAATTCTTATGGCCCTGTATACAAAAATGGCCAGAACGATTACCTTTTTCTTTTGTTGACGCTTCGTTCCCTCCACTTATTTTTGTCAGAAAAATTAAATCCTTGATACGTGAAGCAATACATTTTACTGAAAGGCCTTTAGTAGAAAGATGGAAGAATCCAATCTACGATGAAACATTGGCACAGTTTGAATTATTGCGTGAATTAAGCGAAAATCCGGAAGGGTCAGCAATTGTTTCCGGGCACTTTCATGCACCTGGAATCGTGAATGATGCTAAAGGATTTAGGGGAACCGTTGTATCCCTTGGTTCCTGGCATGATACAAATGCTAATCCAGTTGTTGGAATTCGAACTGACATGAATCGAAAGAAAGAATTTATATTAGCCGAATTCAACCCCACTTTAGATAAGTGGTATGCAAGAGACGAAAAAACTATTCGTAATTTAACGTAATCTAAAACTCATTACAATCGCACCAACCTTGTCGCGGAGTTCTTTTGGTGTGGTTGGCAGCATTCCACCGGAAACTATGTACCCGTTATTGCCCTTGGTCGCGTAAAGCTGTACAAATCTAATTAATTTTTCAGTTGGATTCAGGCGCGCCTGGAATATGTGGATAAGAGTTGGGGTTCCTCCAAGATCGATTTGTGCTTCCTGAATTTTTTGATAGTCCGTTAGATTTTGCGCGCTTAGGTTGATATTCGCTCTTGCGTAATCAACTGCGGGGATCTCTTGTTTTATATCTTCTCTGATTATATTTACATTTATGAAAAATCCGTCATAGGCCTCCGGTGTTGTAAACGCAATCAAAGTTTCTTTTGGGATTTCGGCGTAAAAATCGGATTGAGTGACTATTTTCCACTCAGGATCTATATTTATAATAAATTCACCAGCGTCATAAGTCTGAAGATTTGTAGCAGTTGTATCACCATTCCCTCCAAAACAGCCATTCAAAAAAGAGGCAAATATTAAGATTATTAGTGCCGCCAGTGTTTTTTTGATAAATTTGTTCATTTAATTTTCCTTATTTTTTACCAGGTAATTATATCATTGAAGATTGAAGATTGAAAATTGAAAATTAATTCTGTTCTGTCTTGGACAGATTGTAATTTTGTAATACTATGTAATCGTCTAAAATAAATAAATTATGTCATTTATTCACAGTTATCCAATTCTTATTCCTTTTATAGCTATTTTAGCCGCTGAAGTGGTTAAAGTCCTTGTCGATCTTTTTCGCAAACGAGCTAAAATCCGCTTTTTAAATCCCGGTGGTATGCCTAGCGGTCATTCCGCTTTTGTAGCCGCTCTCGCGGTTGTGGTTGCCAATAAAGAGGGGATTGGCAGTACTTTATTTATGGTTAGCGCGGTGATTGCGGTGATTGTTATGTATGACGCGATTAATTTAAGAAATGAAGCTGGTAAACATGCTAAAGAAATCAATAAATTAAGTCCTGAGGTAAAACTTGAAGAATCATTAGGTCATAATCATTGGGAAGTCGTGGTTGGCGCGGTGTTTGGTGCAGTGATTGCTTTTTTGTTACTTATGATATAGATTTCTCTACGTGCCCGAGTAGCTCAGTGGATAGAGCAGTAGCCTTCTAAGCTATTGGTCACAGGTTCGATTCCTGTCTCGGGTACCACCTTTTTTGGCTTACCTAAGCTCAAAAGTCCTATTTTGGCTTTCTTCAAATGAAATCAAAAAAGTTCGATTCCTACTTGCTCCCCGTATAGGAATCTCAATCTTTAAGTGAAAATTTTTTGTTACCAGCTTTCCTATTTGTTTTCTTTAGGTATTTCCTGCTTTCTTTCATAGTTCAGGGCATATTTTTCGAAATTTTCCTTAACGAAAGTTGGGTTCGTCTCTTGTTTTTTTTGTTGCCAGTAGAAATTTTTCAATGTCTTCCTTTGATGACCAGTTTTTTTCAGTTCATCAAGAAATTTAATAATATCCGTACCACATTCAATTTCTCCGACTAACATTTCAAGGTCATCGA
>JAUXFE010000056.1 GCA_030620215.1 Candidatus Peregrinibacteria bacterium | reverse complement strand
TTTTATCAGGTTGTAAAATCAGATGTGAATATTGGTATTCGTTTTGCAAAAAAATCTAAGAAATTGCCTGTGATTTTAACGCGTGAGGAAGTTGCGCAGATTATTGATGGAATAATCAATAGTAAGCATAAATTGCTGGTTTCTCTGGCTTATTCGGCGGGCTTGCGAATAAGTGAGGCGGTGAGTTTAAAAGTAAAAGATGTGAATTTGAGTGAATTAACTTTGCACATTAAAGAGGCGAAAGGTAAAAAAGATCGAATTACGGTGATATCGGATAAATTATGTAATGACATTAGGGTGCAGATGGCTGGAAAGGAGATAAATGACTATGTATTTGAAAGCGAAAGAGGTGGGAAGCTAACTACAAGAACAGCTGGCAAGATTTTTAAGAATGCTATGCATAGGACAGGTATTCAAAAAAATGCCACTTTCCATTCACTTCGCCATTCATTTGCAACTCATTTACTCGAAAATGGAACTGATGTGCGCTATGTACAGTCATTGTTAGGTCATGCAAGTATCCGGACGACTCAATTGTATACACAGGTGACCAGCTTGGGGTTGAGGGGTATTAAGAGCCCGCTTTAATTTATTGTTTCTTTTCTCCTTCGATAAACTCAGAATCTACGATAATTTCTTTTTCATCTCCCTCCTTTTATCTGCATTGATTGTTATTTTATTTGTTGTGATTTTGATCTTTTGATCAAGTAGTACCATCTTTCCGTCCGGGATATCTTTTTCAACAAGAAGGTTTCCGCCGATAAAACAATTTTTGCCGATTTTAACACCTGGGTTTGCGCTTGAATTGATGCCAAAACGGGTGCCAGATCCGATAATTACACCAAATTTATTTGTACCGCTATCCATTCGTTTATTTTTGATAGTTACTTTTACGTTTTCTTCATCAAAGCGCAGATTGCCGAGTACGGTTCCCGCGCCGAATGAAACATTTTCATCAATAACACTGTCGCCGATGTAATTGGAATGACACCAGACATCGTTATTTAAATAGCTTCGACCAACTTCTGTGGCGAAACCAATAACACAATTACTACCGATCATACTATTGCGGACTAGCGCATTGGTGGCGATAATTGATCCTTCGCCGATGTATGCCGGCCCCTGGATAACTGCATTATCAAACACTTTTACGTTTGGACCGATAACCACATCTCCTTCGATTATTGCGGACTTTGCTATTGATGCGGTTTTATCGATTCTAGGCTCCAGTTCACCAAGATAACGATTCATCAACTTTAGAATATCCCAAGGGAATTTAACTGCCTGCCATGAGCCATGATATTTTTGGATAAGAACTTTTGCCTTACCTTTTTTGATGTAATTATTTAATGCATCTTCGTATTTTCCATCCGCTTTTGCTTTGGATTTTTTTAAATAATCGATAAAAGCAGGGAAATCGTTATAAACATGACAAACAAGATTTACAAATTTACTTGGCTCTTTTCCTTCACCAGGTTTTTCTATGATATCGGTAATTAATTTATCTTTTCCGAATTTTAGATATCCTCCAGGGAAGTATGAATCCACGTCTTTACCGGCAATTACCCCGTCAATATTTTTTGTTTTTGATGTTTGGATTATGTCGTCAAAAAGTTTTTGATCAAAAACATCATTAGTACTCATTACAAGGATATTTTTATGTTTCACAATCTTTGCACCAGCAAGAACACCACCGGCCATTCCAGCCTTAAGATCTTCTTGTTCGGTAACCACGATGTTTTTTTGTTTTGCGAGAATTGATTCAATTTTTTCAATATTATGTTTACCGGCAACTACTGCGATGTCACGTATTTTTGCACGTTTTAACGCGGTAATTTGATGTTCGATTAAAGATTTGCCGGCGAATTCCAACATGTTTTTATCATCAATAGGGTCGAGACGTGTGGATTGCCCGGCTGCTAGTAATATTACTTGCATGGTATTTGTGTTATTTATATTTATCTTATTTTAGCACAAATTTGATTTTTTTTATTATTTCTGTCTCGATTCCACATTTGTGGATTGTAAAATATATATTTACGAATTTCGAATGACGTTCGTCCTTTAAACCAACGAATAATGCGGCCAAGTGATATTTGTATCATTGGATTGTTGTTTGATGTAAAACCATTTTGTTTATTTACCACATTCGTAGAGACAGCAGTAATGCTGTCTCTACGAATGTGGTTTATCAATTATCACAATTTCATGTACATGATTTGGCATTACAACCCATTATTTTCCTTTATATAATGTTATTTTAAAAAAATTAAAAACTAAATGTAATCGTTCCATTCATCGTCTCTAAAACCTCAATATCCGATAGCTTGTCGATTGTTTCGGGGTGCGGGTGGCCGAACTGATTATCAATATTGGCGGATACAATGGCTGTTTGTGGGCTGACTGCGGATAGCCATTCATCGGATGTCGATGTTTTGGCACCATGATGGCCAAGTTTTAAAATGGGACTTTTTACATCTTGTCCGGAAAGCAATATTTCTCTTTCTTCATCATGTTCCGCATCACCTGTTAATAAAATCAGGGAATCGCTGTCTGTTTTTCTAAGATGAGCGACAATGGATGTGTTGTTTTTGTTTTTTACCTCTTGTCCAATAAGGCTTTGGTTCGCGAATGGATATAAAATATCTAAATATGCATTACGCCCGATTTGCAGATCATGATTGTTATTTGGGAATATAATCGGAGTGTTTTTAGACAGGATTTGTTGTAAAAATGATTCGTATAAAGGATCCGGATTCGAAATACCCGTTATCATTAATTGCTTGATGGTGTATTTTTGCATGACATCTAAAATACCCACGTAATGATCGCGGTCCGGATGGGTTATAATAAATAAATCGATTGTTTTATTAAAAAAACCAAATCGTTTGCCCAATTCCTCTACTACTTTTCCACTTAGTCCGGCATCGATTAGAATGTTTTTATGTTCGGGTGTTTGGATGAGTATTGAATCTCCTTGGCCTATATCCAAAACTGCAACGGATAGTTTGTTGTTGGTTATCTGAAAAAATTGCTGCAGACACAATGCTAGTAGCATGAGCAATATAAAGTGGGAGAGCACCCAGCGTTTGATTGATAGTTTGGGTGCCATATGTGCTTATTGGTTGATATTTATACCATAATATTAGATATATTGTCAATGTATAAATTAGATACTTGACAAATATAATTAAATGTGGTAATATATGTTGGCGCTATGGTCTATCGGCATTCGCCCATCTTCAGCTCGTGCGGGCTCAATGAGAGTCACGCTGCGCAGCTGCCGGCGGAGAGCCGACTTACGCGATTTGGGGCCACCGATCTTTCGGCCCCGCATTTGCCCATTGGTCAACAATGAACATGCCACGAAAGGAGTTCTACAAAAATGACGTGAACCATATCCCACAACCCAGTCGTAGCGATGCGGACTGACGACCTCCTGGCGCCCCAAGGTTGGCTTCTCCTCAAAAGAAGCGGATTGGTTTGAGACCCCTACCGTGCAACGGGGTTACTTGGCCGCTTTTCCTTCGGGATCGGCGGTCCTTTTTTATCCAATTAATTTTTTCTATGTCAACCAGTACTAGATTCAAAAATCCTCCCCCAACTTTTTGCTGAGAGAGGAAATTTGATATTTTTGTTTTTGTTTATTTTCTTTTTCGTCTTAGTAATCTGCCTGCTACTCCAGCGGATCCAAGAAGGAGTAACCCTAAGCCTATACCGGTTTGTGGTAATCGGATTGATTTAACCACACCGACAGATTCGTTACCGCTATTGTCTTTTGTAGTGATTTTGAATGTGTATTCTTTACCGCCTTCCATGTTTGGAAGTTCATAATTTGTTGCGCTATCACCAAGTGAAGTACCGGAATCATAAGTGCTACCCCTATCCATACTTTGGTAAATAACCTGATCAACAAGATCTCCGTATGAATCAATACTAGCGCTCCAATTCATTACGATAATGAATGTCTCAACTTGTTCTTTGAAAGAAAGAATAAGACTGGTGATATCTTCCGGAGGAGTTGTGTCTTCGTCTATAACACAAACATCTGAACATCCATCGTCGCTTATAGTGTTCCCATCATCACATTCTTCACCCTCTTCAACTAATTCGTTTCCGCAGACTGCTTCTCCCGGAGCAGCTTCGTCTAAACCTTCATCTACAGGTTCGGCTGCAGGTTCAGTAGTTGTCGGTGTTATGTCGCTTCCCAAGAAAAGACCGGAATCAGCGCTACCGCTTATAATCGGATTGCCAGTCATATCAGAGATAGCAACGCCGGCAGTAACAATGTAATTAACATTTAATGTTTGTTCCGCAGTTTCTAAAAGAACTGTTGCACCCGTTAAATCTTCTGCATCAAGTTCTGCAGTTACAATATCAAGAGTATTTTCCGGGTTGATCTGTTCTTCAACATTGAAAGCCGCTTCTGGTAGAAGTTCAGGAAGTTGTACAGCTTCAGAGAATACTATTTTTACATGCATACTATCCACAGCCTCTACCCCTATAACAGCTGGAGCAGTTGTATCAGCTTCTTCAGTTGCTTCTTCAGCGGGTGTGTCTGCACTTGCTTCATAGCTATAAGCTTCACTCTCTAAATCTCCGGAATCAATAGCGGTTACGGAGAAATAATATGTGGTTTCAGGAGTTAAGCCTGTAACAACATAAGAAGTGTCGTTGGTAGGTGTGGTGACTTCACTGTCGTATTCACCTTCACCAGCAGTTTGTATAGATGTGGTGCCATAGTAAACACGATAATGGTCTACAAGACCACCACCATCATCTTGAGCCGCATCCCAGGAAAGGCCAATTGATGTGACATCAACAGCTGTTGCAACAACATTACCAACATCTTCCGGTTCACCTTCTGCGAATGCAGAAATTGTTGGGAAAGCTAGTACTACAGCTGCAATTAAAGCGAATAATGACTTTTTCATATTTGTTTTCATGGTTTTTTAGTTATTTATCATATTATTATAGCAAAAAACTGACCAAAACGCAAGGGTTTTGGCTCTATTTAGATAATATTCCGTCTCTTAAAAATACCTACATTGCTGGCTCCGTGGCTCTGTCCGGAACCTGCAATGACGATTATCGGTCATCAGACTTGTCTGGCTCCAGACAGAGCCCTATCCCGCT
>JAUXFE010000005.1 GCA_030620215.1 Candidatus Peregrinibacteria bacterium | reverse complement strand
ACAAACACATATAATTTATCGGTACTCCGAAGGCGGGAATCATAATTCCCGCATTCGGGAGGTATAATTAATTAAATGTATTCCGTATTACATTTGGAACTTGAACATTGAAACTTGTAATTTGTTTGGAATTTGGTAATTGGAATTTGGAATTTTACTCAAATGTAAGTACAATAACTTCGCACATAATCAGCAAAAAATATGAAATGCATTCTAGTCACCGGTGGCGCCGGCTTTATAGGTTCAAACTTCTGCAATATCAATAAAGATAAATACGAGATAACCGCTCTCGACAATTTGTTTTTAGGCGACGAAAACAACCTCGATCCGGATGTTAAATTTATCAAAGGCGATGCGTGCAATGTGGATGATCTGAATAAGGTCGGGCCTGTCGACTACATCATTCATCTTGCCGGCACCTCATCTGCACCTATGTTTATGGATGATGGATTTGTGGATGGCTATGTAAATTCAATTAAATCATTCGCAACCACTCTCGATTGGGCACGAAAAAACGGAACAAAAAGATTTCTTTACGCTTCGACATCTTCCCTTTATGGCAATAATCCACTGCCTCTTACGGAAGACCAGCAAGTGACCCCGATCAACCATTATGCCGTAACGAAAAAAACATATGAATACTGCGCAAAATGCTACAACAAAGTGTACCCGGAAATAGATATTATCGGCTTCCGATTCATGAGCGTATATGGCCCAAATGAGGAGGCAAAAGGCAAATTTGCAAACCTAATTTCACAATTCTGCTGGGATTATGCCAGAAAAAGAGTGCCGGTTATTTATGGTGATGGAACTCAGACAAGGGACTTTACGAACGTAAAGGATGTCGTTCAAGGGCTTACGCTGGCCATCGAAACGGACAAAAAACTGGGGGCAGATGTGTTTAATATAGGAACAGGGCACTCTGTCAGCCTCAATGAAATAACCGAAGCCTTAGAAAAAGCTTTTGATAATGGGATTAAGGCAAAAAATATTCCAAATCCTATTAAAGAAGACTATGTAAAAGACCAGCACGCCGACATTTCAAAAATCAAAACCATCCTCGGCTACGAGCCAAAAGTAAAACTTGAGGATGGAATAAAAGAGCAGGTTGCAAACCTGCGAATGGATAGAATCCGGGAAACCAGTTCGGATGAGCTTCGTTAAACCACCAAGCAAACCAAGTTTGTCATCCCGGCCATACTGCAACTCCCCCCTCGTTGTCATCCCGACCGGAGTGAAACGTAGAGACGTCGATTCATCGCGTCTCAAGGTGAACGCAGTGGAGGGATCTACGAGGACTGATTACATAATTACTACATCAGAGACAAGTTAATCAGAGGCTGTAGATACCTCGACGCAGTTTATCCCGAGGTACTCGAGGGACTCGGCATGACAGCCTGGGTTTAAAATTCAGGCATTTGCTTATTGCTTTTTCAGCATATCTATGCTATAATAAACAGATAATAAAACTAAAAAATCATGAAAAATATAAACAATTTTTTACTTAACCATCGCTTTGTCTTCCAGGATCCAGCGTCTGAAGCTCCTAAGGTAGAAACACCTAAAACTGAAAAACCAGATAAGTTCGGGGAATATCTTGACAGTCAGCCACCACTGGAAGATGTGCTGGAAAAATCCAGAGAAAAAACAGATGAAACCAAAGCAGAAGGTGAGAAAACTTATAAAGGTGAGCTTGCACGATTAGAACGGGATGCAATAAGAAGCAACCCTTTTCTTAGGGACAAACTTGCTAAATTTAAAGAGCGCCAAGCAAGACTTGCTGACTTTCAAAAAGAAGTGGCAGATGCAAAGGGACCAGAAAAAGGACTTCTTAGTGAAATGGCAAAAGGAAAAGGTGCTGGTGAACCAGTACCAATGCCAGGATATGGTCCTAAAAAACAGCCAGCATCAGCAATTCAGCAGTATGCTGAAAAATGGGGCAAAAGCGTAGAAAAAACTGAAAAACTTGTTGCTACTATGGATAAAGCCACAAGCCTTCAGACAGAATCTTTGGCAATATTAGATAAAGATAATGTAGTCAATTACATGCAGACACAAAAAACCAACTTATCTACAGATCTACACAATGCCATATTAGACCTTAACGAAGGATTGATCAGTAAAGGTAAAATTAAAAAAATGCTTTCTCTAAACAAAAAAATCAACAGACGCCTTACTAAAATAGACAATATGATAACGAAGGCAACAACCGAGAGTAAACCGGATGAAGATCTCAGCACTGTTATGAAAAGAGCAGGTAAAGCCACACTCAAAGCTGTTATATTAAAAAGAGATATCGACAGATGGACTAAAAAACTGGGATAAGCAGAAAAAAATCACAATATAAAAACCTATTCATAATGAATAGGTTTTTTTGTAATCAGTACAAAATTTATTGAGCTATTTTTCCTAATTCTGCTGCAAATTGATCGCCTGTCTCTAAATCACCTGGAATGTCATCCAGCCACCCATCCAATTCGGGTTCAGAGCGAAATGCATTAATAATCGCAAGGTGAGCCAACATCCTTTTTAATACTGCATTATGGGCCAAAACACCTTTTTGCTCTTCTTTTATAACAATTTTCAATACACTCAATAAAAATTCGAAATCATTTTTATTCAAGCGTTTTTTCTTGAGTATTTCAGCTACTTGAGCTGTTTCTGATAAATCATATTTTTGTACCATATCAAGCAAATTCTTTCTATTAGAACGACTGAGCGGTGACTGGGCATTAAGCTTTTCGTATATCGGTATCATATTCAGAATTTCTGCCTTAAGGAGCGTCGCCGTTTTCATCTGTTCCAATAAATAATCCTTTGTTAATTCTGGTTTCTTTTCTGGTTTATCAACTTCGGCAAAGGAGTTTGAAATTACACTTGCTACAGTATCTTCTTCCGTTTCAACATTTGCCATCTTCGAAGCATCAGCATGTTTACAGTTCAACATAATTAACAATGGTAAAAATGTCCGTATACCCAAAACAAACTTACTGGTTGTAGAATTAGTAGTTTCACATCCGCTGAATTGTGTATTTAATTTCTCCATTATCAAAATTAATTACCAAGCCATCTTTCATAATTCGCCAAAACTCTTATTAAATTTTTAAAGACCAATATAGACTCAGTATTACCTTCCATTAAATCGATAAATTCCTCCCCTGGATCCAAAATATTTGATATAGAAACATTCTCAGGTAACCAGTCTCTAATTTGAACATATAGCTCTGCGGCATGCCTTTGTTTTCCTATTATTTCCTTTAATTTAAGCAGAACATATCGAAAATCACTCGGAGCCAGTTGATTTTGATCTAAAATTATCTTTAAAGTGGATAAATCATCAACCCCATATTTTTTGGCCATTACTAATAAAAATTCTTTTTTATTTTCGCTCAATAATTCATTTTGCTTTAGTTGATCGCCAATTCTGCTTCGTCCTATCAAACGTGCATCTGTAGAAACTTCTGATAATAAATCCAACACTTGTTTTTGCTCAGAACATGACATTATTTTCAGTTTTTTCTCCATTTCCTCCCATGACATTTGAATTAACTCCTCCCAGTTCATAAAAGGCGCTTTTTCGTTCATGTGAAAAACAAAAGAACTAAAATCACGATCTTGTGTAGAGGATTGATTTTTGGCCAATGCGTCTGCCGGCAAAGCAGAAAGTATCAAACTTAATAAAATTGCCGCACGCTTACAATTAATTGTTTGAGCAGCATCTGAACTCACTTCCTGTTCAGATACAACATCTTGAGCATTTAGCTCGGGAGGTTGATTAGGCATAAATAACAAGTAAAAGGTTATTATTATAATAAGAAATGGACTTTTGTCAACTACTCCATATTGACAATAAATATAAAATATTTTATAAATATATTTTCTCTAGCACAAATAAATCAATTTCCGATAATCGACTGAGCCCCGTTAAGCGAGGGTTCGACAACTAATTACTTTCCCGACGGAACCCCGCCAAGCGGGGGTTCGCTCGGCTAATTACTTACCACCAGATTCGCCCTTCCATCGGAACCTTTTTTTTGCTAAATTAAAGTCGTAACTTTATTCAAGATTAAAGATTAAAAATTCAAAATTAATCTTCAATCTTCAATTTTCAATTTTTAATCATAAATATCATGACATTACCAATTGTTATAATTGTCGCCCTCATCCTTTATCTTGTTTTGGCCTACAATACTATGGTCAAAATGCGTAATCACGTTAAAGAAGCATGGTCTGATATCGACGTGCAGTTAAAACGCAGATATAACCTCATCCCAAATATCGTATCAACCGTAAAAGGTTATGCGGCTCACGAAGAAGGGGTTTTTACCAAAGTTACCGAAGCTCGATCAAATGCTATTAATGCCACAAATGTTAAAGACCAGGGAATGGCAGAAAATATGTTAAGCGGTGCTTTGAAATCTTTATTCGCAGTTGCGGAAAATTATCCTGATTTAAAAGCAAACGAAAACTTCCTCCAGCTTCAAAACGAACTGGTTGATACCGAAGACAAAATCCAGGCAGCCCGCCGTTTTTATAACGGAAACGTTCGTGATTTCAATACCAAAATCCAACAATTCCCAGCTAAGATAATAGCTAATATATTCAAATTCATGGCTAAGGAATTCTTTGAGATAGAAAACGATGAAGAAAAAAAGGTAGTAGATGTATCCTTTGATAAAGAAAAGAAAGAGGAGCCTGTAGAGACGAGCCATGGCGCGTCTCCGGAAGGCGACGAACCTGCTCCTGAAGCTCCTGCGAAGCCTGACGAAGCTGAAAGCGAAGTCCAGGCAGAACCCGTCGCTGAAGAACCAAAAATTGAAGAAGCTCCGGCAGAAGCTCCTGCTCCTGAGGCTCCAGTAGAAGAAGAGAAGCCAGTCGAAGACGTTGAGCCTGTCGCAGACATTGAAAAAACCGAAGGTGCTGAAAGTGTTGAAGAACCTGCTCCAGAAGAGCCAAAGGCTGAAGAAGCTCCGAAAGAAGAAGCACCTCCTGATGAAGAAAAAAAAGAGGAAGGTGAAACACCACAAGCCTAATAAACCAAAACGGACGGTCATTTCTAATGCCGTCCGTTTTATTAATACATTCCAATTCGTAATTATTAATTTTTAATTCTTAATTTAAAAAAATATGTTAGTTGACTCCAAACAAATGTTCGAAGATGCGTACAAGGGCGGATACGCCATCGGCGCTTTCAACGTAAACAATATGGAAATCATTCAGGGAATAATCGGCGGTTGTGCCAAAAAAAAATCCCCTGTGATTATTCAGGTTTCCGCAGGCGCTCGTAAATATGCCAACCCGATATACCTTCGTAAATTAATCGAAGCAGCGGTAGAAGAACATCCGGAAGTTCCAATCGCAATGCATTTGGACCACGGTGCTGATTTTGAAATCTGCAAACAATGTGTAGAAAGTGGATTTACATCTGTAATGATAGATGGATCTCACCACGACTTCGAAGAAAACGTCCGTTTAACAAAAGAAGTTGTAGATTACGCGCACAGCAAAGGAGTTGTAGTAGAGGCAGAACTTGGTAAATTAGAAGGTGTGGAAGATGATGTAAAAGTTGTTGAAGGAGAAGGTTCTTACACAGACCCGGATCAGGCAGTTGAATTTGTAGAAAGAACCGGAGTGGATTCATTAGCTATTGCTATCGGCACAAGTCATGGAGCATTTAAATTTACCGGTGACCCACAATTAGATTTTGAAAGATTGGATGTAATAACAAAGAAATTGGAAGGATTCCCACTTGTACTTCACGGTGCATCAACAGTGATTCCGGAATTTGTGGATAAATGTAATCAGTACGGTGGTGATATTCCGGGTGCAAAAGGTGTACCTGAACATATGATTTCACAAGCGGTAAAAACAGGTGTATGTAAGGTTAATATAGATACAGACCTTCGCCTCGCAATGACAGCTGAAATCAGAAAAGCATTACAAGAAAATCCAGCAAATTTCGACCCAAGAGGATACTTAAAACCAGCCAGAACTGCTATTCAGGAAATGGTGATGCACAAGCTTGATATTTTGAATAATGTGAATCGAATATAAATTGTGAATTGAGATTTGAGAATTGTGAATTAAATCAGAAATCTCAAATCAGAAATCTCAAATATTATTTAACCCTCCATAACCATGTTAAAAATAGGACTTAACGGCTACGGCCGTATAGGACGTAACGTCCACCGCATACTACTCGATCACCCAAACATTGAAGTAGTGGCTATTAATGCAAGATCAGAAGATAACGTCATGCGCGCTCATCTTTTAAAATACGATTCAATTCATGGAAAAATTGAAAACGACATAAAGCCAAACGGTGACAAAATCACAGTAGACGGCAAAGATGTAAAATGTTTTGCAATCAAAGACGCATCAGAAATACCATGGTCAGATGTTGGTGTCGACCTTGTACTTGAATGTACAGGTAAAGCAAAAACTTATGACATAGCTGCACGCCATTTAGAAGGTGGAGTTAAAAAGGTTTTAGTCTCTGCACCAATGAAAGACGACACACCTACATTTGTAATTGGTGTAAACGAGCAAGACCTAAAAGACGAATATAAAGTAGTTTCAAACGCAAGTTGTACGACTAACTGTATTGCCCCACCAATTAAATTAATTCATGAAAAATGGGGAATCAAAAATGCTTCTGTTTCTTCAATACACTCATTTACTCATTCACAGAACTTATTAGATAATTCAGGACGTGATTTAAGAAGAGCCAGATCAGCTGTTCAATCCGTTATCCCAACAACAACCGGTGCCATTAAGGCGACTGCTAAAATCATTCCGGAGCTTACTGGTAAGTTAGATGGAATGGCATATAGAGTACCAATTGCAACAAGTTCAGTCTGCGATATTGTTATACATCTTGAAAACTCAGTAACTGAAGATGAAGTAAATGATTTCTTTCGAGGCATAGCAAAAGATCCAAAATACGATGCGATTATAGATATTTGTGACGAACCACTGGTATCTATCGACTTCAAAACCAACCCGCATTCCAGTATCATAGACACAGGTCATACCAAAGTAGTTGAGGGTAATTACTTAAAACTTATAGCTTGGTATGACAATGAATGGGGGTATGCTTGTAGACTTGTGGATATGATGGAATTGCTTTTTAAATCCTAAATTCATATATTCTCCATTGGGGCTCCAGTTGGGGCTCCTTTGGTGTTTATTTGGTGAACAACCAACTGCAAAGCCCCGATTGGAGCACCCACCGGAGCCCCTATTGGAGTAAATAGGAAAAATTTAATTTGACAACAAGTATCCACAGATTGTACACTTCGACCTCGTTAGTGAATAAATAGTATTTAAATTGAATTAATATGCATTATAACGAATTAGTGATATATCAACTTTCTATTAAATTAGCAGGTGATATTAAAAATCTTACAAAAACGATTCCATATAATTGGAATGTTGGAGAAGTAAACCAAATTATTCGATCGTCTGATTCTATACATTCCAACATTGTAGAAGGCTGGAGTCGGAGATTTTATAGAAGAGATTTTATTAGGTTTCTCAATTATTCTCTAGGATCCAGTGATGAAACCCAGAGTCATTTAGTTGCTTTATATCAAGGGAAACATATAATTGAGTCAAGCTATAAAAAATATTGGAGATCATATAAAGATTTATCTATTAAGATTTTGAATTATATAAATTACCAAAAGAAAAAGTTTAATATTATTGTTTAACTTCACCAACTGGAGCCCCAACTGGAGCCCCAACTGGAAATAATAATTATGAAAAAGAAAACAATCGCCATCTTATGCAGCGGAGGACCAGCTCCAGGGATAAATTCAGTAATCAGCTCGATTGCAAAATCATTTTTAAAAGAAGATTGGCGTGTTATTGGATTTAACGAGGGAACCAAAACAATATTTACAGATAAGCCTGAGACTGTTGAGTTTGATTTTGCCTACGCGGATTATATTTATAACCGCGGAGGAAGCGTACTTCGTATGAGCCGTTATAAACCAAAAGATTCCGAGTTCAACACAAAATTTTTCACCAAAAACAACGTAAAACTACTTGTTACAATCGGCGGCGACGATACAGCTTCTACGGCAAATCGCCTTACCAAATATTTAAAGAAGAAAAAAGTTAATGTAAAAAATATCCACGTTCCCAAAACAATTGATAACGATTTGCCACTTCCTGAAAGGCTCCCTACTTTTGGCTTCCGAACAGCAAAAAACGAGGGGGCTCGCATAGCCCAGACAATTTATGAAGACGCCAGAAGTAGTGGAAACTGGTTCGTGGTTTCAGTTATGGGAAGAGAGGCAGGTCATCTCGCTTTCGGAATAGGAACAGCATGCCACTATCCACTTGTGATCATCCCTGAAATGTTTAGAGGGAAGAAAATCACCTTCTCCAAAATCATTGATATGATGATTTCATCGATCTTGGTACGCAAAACAATCGGCGTACATCACGGTGCAATTATGATAAGTGAAGGACTATTTCATTATATGGATGAAGATGAAATTATTAACTCAGGAATTAATTTTACATTTGATGAACACGGTCATCCGGAGCTTGGTATAGTATCCAAGGCTCATATTTTCAACATACTATTGCAGAAAAAATTAAAGGAATTGGGAATGGTTGTGAAAAGTCGCCCTGTTGAAATAGGTTATGGGGTACGCTCTTGCCACCCCACCGCATTCGATCTTAATTACTGCACCATGCTTGGTATGGGGGTCAAAAAGCTATATGACGAAGGCCACACAGGCTGTATTGTAATAGCTAAAGCAAACGGCAAAATTTCTCCGTTATACCTCAAAGATATCGAGGATAAAAAGACGAGTAAAATCAAAGTGAGGCTTGTAGATGTAAATGCAGAAGACTATAAATTGGCTTTTTCCAATATGCATTACCTGAAAAAAGACAATTATAAAAAAGCCAAGAAATTCGTGAAACGCCCAGAAGATTATGATTTGGAAAAGATTTTAACTGCTGATTAGAACGATAAACTAAACCTTGACAAGAAATAATTAAGGTGTTACAATTAACGCCTTTTTTATTATCCAATGAAAAAATTATTGTGGCTCCTCCCCATCGGTGTAATTTTATTCATCAGCTTTGCCACTCCGGCACAGGCTTCTGTTGAACATTACAAAAAATATACGGATTTCAGAGATAATTACGTTGAAGCTTATGAGCTTAAAAATACAGATGGCAACGAACGGCTAATGCTTAAAAAATTAGCGGATATTGAACGCGCAAGCGCGGATACCATTCATTACGACATAAGAAAACGGGAACATTTTGTATGCACATGGTTATATAACGAAGTTTTAGGCCGTTGGGTTTGCGGTAAAGATTATGACGAAGCTCAAGAGGTTGTACAGTCCACGCCAACCCCTACATGCGCAATCGGCTACAAACTTAATGAGAACAAAACCGGCTGCGTAAAAGTTGATCTGCCGACTAACGCGCATTTGAATAATCTTGGCAATGGATGGCAATGTAATTCGGGTTACCACCTAAATTCCATCACCAAACAATGTATAAAAAATCAGGATGTTTATGTTCAACCCCCAGCTACCACACTTAATGATCCTCAGCCAATATACGTAACAGCCATTAGATATGTTTATGAAGATGCAATAGCAGATGAAGAAATAGATTTGGAATATGCAGATCTGGCTGACACAGGCCCAAGTACGATTTGGCTTTTATTTATTGGCTTCTTTGGTGTTATTATTGTAGGAACGGGTAGGATATTTATAAAATAAATTATCTTTACATCACCCACCTTATTTCATACAATAAGAATCCTTATTTAATGTATTTAATGAAAATTAGCCATCGGCTCTGAGGTTTCAATGTTTATTGCTAACCAAAATCTAGCTGATATTATTACGAGCTCAGGCTCGAAGAGTATTTAACTTTTAATATTATGAGCAAAGAGGATAAACAATTTTTTACAGGTTTAATAAGTAGTCTAGAGGCTAGTTTTCGACATGAAATAGTAGATCTTAGAACTGATTTGGGAAGCCAGATCCGCCACAACGGAGTCTTAATTGAAAAAATGCAGGATGACATAGAATTACTGTGTGAAGGTCATGAAACCATGCATGGACAACTTAAAAAGGTCGCAGAAGATGTCGAAGAAATCAAAGAAAACACTCATGATCTACCTATAATCCGTCAAACGGTAACAAACCATAGCGTCGCACTTCTTGAACTGAGAAAATAGCAAAATCCCTTTGCCCTTAACCCCTCTCACCTGCTATCCTTTTTCATATTACAAATTCGTAATTTTTAATTCATAATTCATAATTAAAAATGTTCTGGACAGACGAAATCGTAGATAAAATCATAGAAACTTATCCCGACCAAAAAGAATTCATCATCCGTGATGAAAAAACTTTATCCGGTCGCGTGCATATCGGTTCTCTCCGGGGTGTTGTTGTGCATGGAATTGTAACGCAAGTGCTCAACGAACGTGGCAAAAAAGCCAGATTCCTATTCGAATTCAATGATTACGACCCAATGGATGGTATGCCGAGAGAACTAGAAGGAAAAGGGTTTGATGAACACATGGGCAAACCCCTGTGCAACATCCATTCACCGGATGCCAGCCCGGACGACCCGGTCGGACGGGGTAAGGCGGAAAACTTCGCTGAATATTATGGTGAAGAATTTTTAGGAGTAATTAAAGAAATTGGATTCGATCCTGAAATCCCACGTGCCCACGACGCTTACAAAAGCGGGAAGATGAATAAATGGATTGAAATCGCGCTTACAAAAAATAAGGAAATCCGCGAAATTTACAAACGAATATCCGGCTCAGAAAAAGAAGAACACTGGTCTGCTGTATCTGTCGTCTGCGAAAAATGTGGCAAAATCGGAACAACGGACGTCATCTCTTTCGACGGAGAAAAAGTGAAATATGTCTGTAAAAAACATAAAGTAAAATGGGCTGAAGGATGCGAATATGAAGGCGAAGTATCGCCGTTCGATGGCAATGCGAAACTGACATGGAAGGTAGAATGGCCTGCTAAATGGGATGTGTACGATGTTACGATCGAAGGCAGTGGGAAAGACCACAACGCCGCAGGCGGTTCACATGATATTGGCGAAGCGATTTGCAAAGAAGTTTCAAAAACCAACGTTCCATTCAACATCCCATATGAATTTTTCCTGATTGGAGGAAAGAAAATGAGTTCATCAAAAGGCTTAGGGCAAACCGCAAGAGAAATAGCAAACCTTGTACCACCGGAAATTCTCAGATATTTAATGTTATCTAAAAAGCCTAACCAAACAATCGAATTCGATCCGGAAGGTGACACTATCCCCCGTCTTTTTGACCAACACGATGGAGCGGCAAAATGGTATTTTGAAAAAGGAGAAAAAGACACCGTACAAACAGATTTCGCACGGTTATTCGAACTCTCACAAACATCAGATAAGAGTCCTATCGAAAAATTTCTCCCACGCTTTTCACAACTTGTCTTCATTATGCAGATACCAAGATTGGATGTGTATGAAGAAATGGCAAGAATCAAAGGTTCTGCGCTAACTGACGCGGATAAAGAGGAAATCGATTTACGTGTTAAATATGCTAAAAAATGGCTCGAAACATACGCACCGGATCGCTATCGTTATGAATTACAAGAGACTCTTCCTGAAACAGCAAAAGAATTGACGGACTTACAAAAACAATTCCTACAATCCCTATACGACAAACTTGAATCGATAGAATGGGAGGGTGAATTAATTCACGGAAGTATTCATGAAATAGTTAAGGGGAACGAGGAATACACGCCAAAAGACTGTTTTCAGGCCATCTATAAAATATTCCTCGCAAAAGATTACGGCCCGCAAGTCGGCTGGTTTTTCTCTGCTTTGGAAAAGGATTTTGTTGTAAATCGTTTAAAAGAAGTGATATAGTACAAAACCATTAACCAAAGTACTTATGTCAAAAAAGTTAACCCTCCACCCAGACAATCGCGAAACACGCGAAGCCGTTTTTAATGCCGCCGCAAACATGAAAGGCCAATCAACCCCCAAAAATGGCTTACCGCGAGGCCGGATAACATTCGAATATTTTGAACAGTCTGAGCAATCTCCCGCTTCAGTTAATGTTAATTTCGATGGACTAGCTATATATGCACCAGACTTTGAGGAACTCGAAAGGATACTAAAAGAAATCCGTCCTGACATTGGATTAGTGCTAACGGACAACAACAAAAAATAATTCATAATTACCACCAAGCCGAAGGCTTCCCTTCGGGAAAATAAACATTAATCGTTAATCGTAAATCGTTAATCATAATATTATGGAGGCTGGAATAACCTACGAACAAGCAAAAGCTTTATTGGACGAAAACATCAAAGATCCAATAATAAAAATGCATTCAATCGAATCCGAAGCGGTATTACGCGGGCTTGCTAAGCATTTTGGAGAAAACGAAGAATTGTGGGGAATCGCAGGATTACTCCACGACATCGACTTTGACCAAACCAAAAACGATGTACAAAACCACGGCGTCCTTTGCAGACAAATCCTCAAAGATGGCGGAGTATCCGATGATCTGATCAATGTTATCGCCTCTCATACATATGGAATGGAAGAAATACCTGAATATAAAGACAAACGACGCTCCACCCATTTTGAACACTGCTTAGCCGCAGGTGAAACCGTAACCGGACTGATTTACGCTTACGGATTGATGAGACCGGATAAATCGCTCGCGAATGTTGAGGTAAAATCCATTAAAAAGAAATTTAAAGACAAATCCTTTGCCGCCAGAGTAAATAGAGATGTTATCCGTGAATGTGAAGAATGCGGACTGGAATTAGGAGAATTTCTCCAGATCGCCCTTGATGCGATGAAAGGGATAGCAAGTGAAATAGGGCTTTAGATTAAACACAAATAATTTGAAAAAATGTAACAAATAATCCAACTTGCTGGCTCCGCACCCCGCCATAGCGGGATAGGGCTCTGTCTGGAGCCAGACAAGTCTGATGACCGATAATCGTCATTGCAGGTTCCGGACAGAGCCACGGAACCAGCAATGTAGGTATTTTTAAGAGACGGAATATTATCTAAATAGAGCCAAAACCCTTGCATTTTGGTCAGTTTTTTGCTATAATAATATGATAAAGAACTAAAAAACCATGAAAACAAATATGAAAAAGTCATTATTCGCTTTAATTGCAGCTGTAGTACTAGCTTT
>JAUXFE010000047.1 GCA_030620215.1 Candidatus Peregrinibacteria bacterium | reverse complement strand
GCCTGATTTTTTCAACCAGTTCAATAGGTACAAAAATTCCGGGGTCATCAAATGCTTGTGAATCCGGCGTAGCCACAACATAACCCGCAGAACGGCGGCCTGAAGCGCGGGAAAAAGTACGGGTATCCCTATCATAGAGCCAATGTTCTTTTGGTTCTTCATAAGGAGTGTTTATTATAAGTTTATCAATTGTTGCCATTTTACAGCCTTATAATTTTTAAGCTTTCGATTCCGCGGTCATCAATGATTTTAACGGCAATTTTACCAGAATCCGGTTTCTCAAAAGCCAGGCTTAACGTACCACGAAAAGCTTCTATTTTTTCTTCATCTATTTCGGCTTTTAAATTTTTAGCAAGTTTTGACCAGCCGTCCTTTGCGCCAGCCATCGGGAAAAATACCTGAGAAGGAAACAGACTACGGTCATCATAATCCGCATCCAGCATCCACATTGCAATATTCTTTTTGCCGCCGCTTTCCACATTCCCATTTTTCGGATTGTAATAATCGAAGCCAAGAACTTCTATCTGAATTTTGCCTTTTCCATCACCGGATGAAATTTCGTGTACCTGCACGTCCGGCTGACCGATGAGCCAGAAACTTTCGTTGCTGGAACGCTTCTTCTTTAAATCATCGGTGAGCATATCGGCGTTCATCTGTGCTTTTAAAAATTGCATGCCCGCCGTTTTTGGATTCATTTCGTCGATATCTTTGGCCGCTTCTTCATCAAACTGGAAAGCGCAGAATAACAGAATATCCGGTTTAAAGGGACGCGCTTCCTGCCAAGCTTCTTCCACCTGCCGTTGTTCCAGTGGCGCATGTTCCGGCCCGAATGAGATGAGTACTTTTTTAGGAAAATCAAAAATAGTGGGATCTTCTTTTTCAAAAAGATTCTTTTTGGGTAGTTCAACTTTCTGTTCCGCTTCGGCATGCAGGTAGCGCGTACCGGATAAAAGTTCCACGCGGAAAAACTCTATTTTGGCACCGCCTTTAGCCCGTACGCCTGTTCGCAGTAATTCTTCGCGCCATTCGTTTTGACGCAGGGTTTCGCCGGAACGGGTAAGGCTTTCATCATCTACATTTTGTTGGTTATCAATTTCATCTAAAACTTTTACAACAGGAGCGGGGACAGCTTCTACTGTAAAGGGGCCGGTTATCCTTTTGATATTATTATTTCTAATTGGCTGGTCAATTAAATGTATCTCATCAGGAGCTAAGTTTTTTGCTAATATTTCTAGTTTTAGCCTATTAGCAGTTTTATATTTAAATCCACTGCCAATTCCTTCACTGGAATATGCTAATTCAAAATAATCAAAATTTGCACTCATTAAACGCTGCTTTGTAAGCGTTATTGCTATTCTTGAAGTGTCGCAAGTTATCCATCTACGACCCCACTGTTCGGCAACATAGGCAGTTGTACCACTTCCACAAGTTATATCAAATACTAAATCCCCAGGCATTGATGTTAACAGTAAACATCTCTGTATTGGTAACTCATCAGTTTGAACTGCATAAATTGGAAATTGCTCTGCTAAAGTATCATTCCATAAATTGTTTAATATTTGATAAGGAAAATCTGTATAAAATATTTTATAAGGTCGTGAAGGACTATTTCCAACTAATCTATTCATTTCAACTAATTTCTTCATACCATCAGGGTCGGTTTTCCATTCATGACCATTTGGTGGATATAAAAGCTGTCCATTTATTTCAATTGGGTCAACATATTTTGGACTTTGACTTTTCTTTGATGCAGAGTGTGTTCTAAAAACTTTTGATAAATCTAATTTTGGATTTTGGATATCTTCATCTGTTAAATTTCGAACACTATTTTCATCTTGATAATATCTAAATTCACCACGAAGTTGTTCATCCCTATTAGATGAAATATACAATGGATTCACTTTGATTTTATCTATATCCTTTGCATACCATATTATATAGTCAAAAAGTTCAAATAGCCCTTTACCAAATCTTGACAAAAAAGAGGCTCTTTTCTTAAATGGTATAATATTTACACAGTTATCATAACCGAACACTTCATCCATTAACGCCTTGACAAGGTGTAGATTGTTATCGTTTATCTGAAGGAAGAAAGAACCGCTTTCCGTTAATAACTCTTTTGCTAACAACAGCCTATCTCTTATATAAGTCAAGTATGAATGTATGCCAAGTTCCCAAGTATCTCTGAATGCCTTTATCATTTCGGGTTCAGCGGTCAGATCTTCATCTTTGCCGTTTTTTACATCGCGTTTGTTCACAAAGGGTTGAAAGTTACTGCCATACTTAATTCCGTAAGGCGGGTCAAAATACACCATCTGCACTTTTCCGGCCATGCCTTCTTTTTCAAGCAGAGAATTCATTACCAGCAAGCTGTCCCCGGCAATCAACCTGTTTTTCCAGCCTTCTTTGTGTTTATAAAAATCAATGGCTTCGCGCAACGGTTTTTCATCCTGCTCAAAAAGAGAAGCCTGCTTTGGGCCTTTGTCTTCCTTTTTAACTGTATCAATAATTGTTTTAGGGTCTATTCGTTCATGTACGTGTAAGGAAACAGTAGGTACTTCAAAACTGGTGTGTTCGGCTTTTCCGGCCCATTGCAGTTGCGGGTCAATGTGCGGGTCATATTCGTATTTCTTCTTTTTTCCGTCTTTGTCTGTGTCCGGCGTGACCAAACCAACGGGAGGGTTATTCAAACGTTCTTTGTCTTTGTGTTCGTATTGTTCGATGGGCTTGCTGTTGTTTGTGCTTTTTCGTTTGGGCATGGACTTCCCCGTTAATTTTAAAATTTTGTAGGCGCTTTATCGTAGACGCCCTGTGGTTCATATTTCCAGAAAAACAGATTATTCTTAGCAGAGAATGTATGAAAATATTTATATTTGCTCAAATTGATTCCTAATCTAAGTTGTCCTGAATATTCTTTGAAAAACTTGAGTATTTCAAATTTGGCTATCATTCTTTTTGAAGCTGAAATTTCATCTTCAACCGGGAAAAGAGAGTTCTCTAATTCCTTTTTCTGAAGCCAAAGGCAGAGGCTGTTTCCGTGTACGTGTGAAAAACGAATACCGCCAGCAAACAAATCCGCTAACTGTACAACCGGATATTCTTTAGAGTCCAGTTCTTTGTGACTGTTTATAGCAGGGAAATTTAGATTTCTAAAAAATCCGAATAAATTTTGCTCAAACTCATTTTCTTTGGTCAGGTTTGTATTTTCTAGATATGAGATAAATTCAGGCCAGTCTATTTGACTGAATTCGTCGGGATAGAAACCCCATTCTTGAATATTGCCAGGGTGTTTCATTAAATATTTTAGTAGTTGGTAATACATTATTTTAAGATTCTCAATATCATCACGGTTAGCAATTGTATGTCGGGAATCTTCTGTATCCCAGGTGATTACATAAATCTTAATCTTGTCATTTGAACAATAATCCAGCCCTTTTTTGAAAAACTCTTTTGCGGCCCGGATTTTAGCAAAATGTGTATTGATTTCTGAAAATTTAATTTCCGGAAAATCAGTGCCAGCAAGAATTGATTTGAGTTCTTCATTTAATTCTTTTAAATATGAACGTGCCCCGGATACTGCGCAAACCGAGCGGTAACGGTGGTTGCCAATGTAAGCGGATTCATCGCTAAAAATGAAATGGGGTTCTGACATTAATTTCCAAAGAATAGAGTGAACACAATAAATTTAAAATTTTAGCTATTTAGCACATAACGCCGAGCATCAGCGGCGCGAACGAGCGGCTAATGCTTTACACGAACCAATGAACTGTGATCGGACTGATAAATTTGGAAAACCCAAGGCGCGTTTCGCGTCCGATTGCATGCTTTTGTTATACAATTATTCATTTTTTAAAGCATTGGATATTAATGCATTTACTGGATTATGCCCACCCCAAGCACTTAAACAAGTTCTTTTCTCAGGTGTTGAAAAATGCTTTGAAGCATATAGAATGGCAGATCTAACATATGGTGATGGTTCTGATTCATAAGCTAATCTAACTGTTCTCTTTTGCTGTGGGTTTCCAAACTTTGCGGCAAACAATGCTGCTAAAGCTCTAGTTTCCTTTTTGAACCTATGATCTTGAAGAAACCGGATAGATTTATTCACAGTCTCTCTCTGAGGGGATTCACTTTTCATTAAAGCTGCTAATATATACATAATTTGATAATCAGAAACTATGCGTGAATCATCTAAAATGCTTTCAACTTTTTCTACAATATCTTTGTTTCTATGTGTAAAAGAAGATAGGTAAGAATTATAAACTCTTGCCATATAGGGTTTTGTAATTATTCCTTCAATTGACCTATCTATAGCAATATCAGAATCCATAATATTTAAGAGAGGCAAACAGAATTTTTCAATTTTATCAGATTGTTTTGGAAAATCATCTATAGATTCATACAATTTTTGGACTGCAGCAAAATAGATATCTTCTTCATCAGCATCTACTTCTGGTTCTGTATCTGAATCATAACCAAGTTCCCAATCAATGGCAAAACCATAATGGCTTGTAACCATCAATCTAGTATGATCATCTTCAATATCTTCTTTAATTAACCCATTTTGTACTTCTTCACGAGCTTCGTTGAATATTTTATCTAGTTCACTTTCTTCTTTTTTAAGATCCCCAGCTTCTTGTATCCCGCTCTTGAATTCATTTATATTCAAACCATTCTGTCGCAAACGTTCAATTAAATCCAGCAATCCTTTGAATGCATTTTCAATTGATGAAAAATGCATAAAGAAATCATCCACATATCTAGCTGAAGGAACATTATTTAATTCACAATAGGCATCTAAATCCGATAAATAAAAATTGCCTAAAAGATCAGATGGAAAACAGCCTTGAATTATACCAAAAGAATTTTTCTCGCGAAAAGCTAATAAAATTTTTTCCAAGAAGCTTACTACGTTTGAATCACAACCAGAAGCATGAAGTAGGTTTATTAAATGATGTTGTGGTATTCTCTCAAAATAATTGGCAATATCTGCTTTTAAAATATATCCACCCGAATCACACATTCCTGAAACTTTTTGCATTAATTCTGCCCAAGAATCATGAGCCCTTCGAAACATAAATCCATCTTTGTCTTCAGGTATCATAACATGACTAAAGGCTCTTGTCCGATCCAAGTTTTCTTCAACCTTTAGAGAAATGTTATCAGCAATTGTTTGATAAACTAGTCGATCAAATGGTTGGAGAATGCTCCCGGGTCTACTAAAGCCACGAGGTTTAGGAATACTCATTGTGATAGGTAATTCTGGCTCATAAGTTCCAGACTTTATATTTTCATAGACCATTGAGCTTAGTTCGTTTCCAGATTTGAGAAATATAAAATTATAGTGTGGCGCTAAAATAAAATCAGACCGGACATCATTTTGAATTCTTTTTAATGCAAATTCAAAATCAAAACTATCTAAGGAAGTTTTATCTAGTCCTGGCAAAATATTCTCCTTAGTTTAATTGTATAACTTGTAAGTGAGCGGAACGGTTCTGCATAATACCACCATTTCATAATAAATTCTAAGTAACTTTATCGTTTTATAATTATTTAAGTAACAAGTTAATATTACGTTGATTCATTCCGTATAATATCCGAAAGTAGAATTTTTTATATTATCTATATAAGTTCCGCATAACATCCATTGAATTTTTTTGCCCTTATCGCTATATTTTCAAAAGCTTAATAAAAAGATAACGCAATAATATATGAAATGGAATAGAATATGTCTAATAAAAAATTACTTGACCAAATAAAAGAAAAAACAAGAACAAATTATT
>JAUXFE010000098.1 GCA_030620215.1 Candidatus Peregrinibacteria bacterium | reverse complement strand
TCAAGCATATAAAACTCCTTCTCTTTTAGTTTATCGAGAGAAGCGCGATAATTCTTACCTTTTTTAGGCATAATAATGGTTGTTGCGTGGTCAAACGATCTTCTGGATCTCCCACTTTTATAAAATGCAACGGTTGCTGTTGCTGCAACTGCAACAGTTGCTAAAAAATTATTCAATAGTCACTCCCATACTCCTTGCTGTACCAGCTATAATATTCATAGCATGTTCAACATCATTCGCGTTGAGATCCTGCATCTTTTTTTCTGCAATTTCTTTGAGTTTAGCTTTTGGCAGTACTCCGACTTTTTCTTTATGAGGTACACCGCTACCTTTCTTTAAATTAATTGCCTTTTTAATCATTTCTGCGGCCGGAGCGGTTTTCATAATAAAGCTGAATGAACGGTCGTTGTATACGCTGATAACCACAGGTACAACTGTGTCTCCCAGCTCTTTGGTCTTCTCATTAAATTGATTACAGAAATCCTGAATATTCAAGCCATGCTGACCTAATGCAGGGCCTACTGGCGGAGCCGGGTTGGCTTTTCCCGCAGGGATTTGTAATTTGATTAGTTGTATAATTTCTTTTGCCACGATATTGGATGTTAATTATGTAAGTAAATTAAGATGATTTAATGCATCGATCATAAGTTTGATAATTTCAAAATTACCGCCGTCTTCTTTTTTATTATATTGCAACCCAAATATATTATCTTTTATCTGAGACACAAGAAAGCCATTGTTTTCGTTATTTTTGTCATTGTAGAAGAAACTGTTATATCCGTATCCGCTTACTTCATTGATACTTCCGGCTGCGCCCATTTGATCTATTAATTTTAATTTGAGGTTTAAATAAGTAATTCTGCCTTGATTCTGCGGGCCTTGTATTTCATAAATTACAATTTGATCACCACCATCTTCGCTTTCTTTTTTATCCAAAACGTTTTTAAAAATGACTGAGCTTTCCAAGGAGCTCATATCAAATTTATCAAAAATCTGTTTAGTCCGATCTCTTTTTGTTATTACATAATTAAATTCCGTAGGATTGCTATCAACAAGCATTTGCGTGATATTTGAATAAGAAGCACCGATCTGATTATCATCAGCAGGCTGGGTTTTGAATGTCGGCAAACTTTCCAGCGGAGCATTTACAAAGTAATCTGCGGCCGCAAGAGTCACAATTGCAATAAGAACTATGATTACTAGGGGTAATCTTTTCATTTATTTCTTTTTAATCTGAGTAAAGTCGAGCTCGATCGGTGTTTCGCGATCGAATATTGATACGAGTACTTTTACCTTTCCTTTTTCCGGGTCAATCTTATCAACAATACCGTCATAATTTGCAAATGGTCCACTGTTGATAGTGACGTGATCTCCGGACATAAAATCGATCTTGAATTTAACTTCTTCGCCTCCGACTCTTTTTTTGATCAAGCCATATTCCTCCGGTGTAACCGGCACAGGAATATTGCCAGAACCTACAAACCCGGTAACGTTTGGAGTGTTTCTAACCACATACCATGAATCATCCGTTACTATCATATCTACAAGTACATAACCGGGGAAAATACGTTTTTTCTCCTGAACCGGCTCCCCTCTTTTAATAGCGATTTGAGTTTCTTTGGGAACCCGAACATCGAATATATAATCCTGCATGTTAAGAGCTTCTATACGCTGACGAAGCGCTTTTTCAACCGCATCTTCGTAACCGGAATATGTATGTAATACGTACCAGTTTCGACCTGTACCTTTAGCTTGTTTTGCCATGAGTGATTAGAATTATAATGTTAAAAGAGCTCTATAACCTATCGTAAATAACTGATCAAACAAACCAAGAAACGCGGCTGTAATAATCATGAATATAAAAACGATTGTTGTGATTCGAATAGCCTGTTTTCTGGTGGGCCATGTTACGTTGTTTAGCTCTTGAATGCTTTCGCGGATGTATTTTTTCATAGTTTTTTAATTAAGGACACAGAACACAGGACTCAGAACACAGCTGTTTCCTGTGTCCTCAAACTGGAACTGTTGCTTCTTAAGTGTGAGTTTCAGTTTCAATGTGAGCATACAGTTGCTCCACCAATTGTACTACACTCTTAAAAAGCCGGCGCACAAAACAATATCAGAAAGTGCTAATTTGGGCAAGCGGAAAACAATTCAGATTTCGGATTTCGGATTTCAGAATCCCATTCTAGAATTTAGAATCTAGAATCTTAAATCGAATCAGAAATCACAAATCAGAATTCAGAAATATTTAACCCACTCTTTCTCCAACTACAACACGATGATCTTCATACATCGGGCTTCCGTAGGTTTTTATCTTATCTATAACTTTGTCGACCAATTTTTTTGGATCGTTATCAAAAACAATAAAATCCTCTATCTTTCTGTCACAGATCTCAAGAATTTTATCAATATGATTAGATACGCCTCCTGACCCTGTAAGCACACCAATAACCTTTCCTTCATCATAAGCAACTGTGAATTCATTTAGTGTACCAACGCCTCCGCCTAAAAGAATAATTGCATCGGAACTTCTTATATTGATAATATCGCGTTCCATTAAGCCCATTCCTGTAAAAAGTATGATGTCATAATTTTCATTAGGTGATTTGTATTTTTGTATATGTTCTTTTTCGCTAAAAGCGGGAGAAACACCCATTGTCAAACCACCTGCCTGATGAGCTCCGAATGCGGCTTCATCCGGTAATCCCGGGCAAGCTCCGCTTACTAAAATACAGTCATTTTTTGCAATATAATGACCTGTTTCAATGGCTTTACGGATATTTTCCTGATTTTCTATTGTCGGGCCCTGTGCAGAACCCATAACTCCAATACGAAATTTCATTTTTTTATAATTAGTAAATTATTTTACTCAAAAATTTTTATTTATATTTTTCCTTTATACTAACGGGGTCCCCAGATACATCATCACCATATGCAATACTGAATCTTAAAACCCTTTTGCCTTTTTCATTTACAACTATGTATTCATATGATGACAAAATTGGCGGAAATTCAGATAATGTTTTTTGAAATACTTTACAATTAGAATCTATCACCGATGCCTCCAGTGAATATCTCTTGTCAAGCATTTCTTTGATTTCAGTTGTATCCCCCTTTTCCTCATATCCTTCTTCTGTTAATCTGTCTGTTTCAAATTTTAAAATGGCTTTATCTGCTCTCTCTTTGCCAGCTTCCTCATATTGTGAAACATCAATGTTTTCATAATCGGGCTCCTGTTCGGCTGATTCACTCATTTTAGGTGCCTCTGGCTCTTCAGGACC
>JAUXFE010000033.1 GCA_030620215.1 Candidatus Peregrinibacteria bacterium | reverse complement strand
CCTAAGGGTTATGTGTCTTCTGTAAAATCGACTAAACAGGATCCTAAAATAGTTTTGGATTTAATTGATATTCCTGAGCGCATTTATCCTGTTGGCAGATTAGACAAAGAGACGACAGGCTTACTCTTGCTGACTAATGACGGAACTTTTGTGAATAGAATCATTCATCCGTCTTCGGAATCCGAAAAGGAATATGAAGTGACTTTTCCACAACTTATACCTATGGGTGCGATAAGGAAATTAGAGGAAGGGGTAAAGCTTCATGGAGAGCGGACACTTCCTACAAAAGTGAAGAAGATAGGGCCTGCCAAGATCCGGATAATTCTAAAAGAAGGCAAGAACAGACAAGTGCGCCGTATTTGTCAAAAGGTCGGCTATCCGGTTAAAACCCTGAAGAGGATTAGAATTAAAGGGCTGAGACTGGGTGATCTACCTTTGGGGAGGTGGAGACATTTAACTAAACATGAAGTTAGCTTATTAGTTTATTAGCTTGTTAGCTTTTTAGCTTCTTAGGTCTATTATATGGTCTAAAAAGCTAAAAACCTAACAAGCTACAACCTAAAAATATGTTCTACTATAAACAGCACTTAATCAAAGATTTAGCAACAGCTCTGAAAGGAATGCTTAAATTTCAACAGTCTTTTGAGGAATGGTTGGATAGCGTAGGGCTTGATATTACTGATTCACAATTTAAAAAACTTTCTCAGTATGTCGATTTGCTTAAAAAGAAAAACGAAGAACTTAATCTGACTGCTATTACAGATATACAACAGATATGGATAAAACATATTCTGGATTCCCTGATGGCTGTTCCGTTTTTCAAGGTAGAGTCGGGTATGCAGGTGATGGATATTGGGACAGGCGGGGGATTGCCCGGTATTCCTTTGGCTATTCTCTTTCCATCCGTCAATTTTACATTGGCTGATTCTGTTCAAAAGAAAATCACAGCTGTGGAGGAATTTGCTCATGAATTAAATCTAAAAAACGTCCGATGCATAGCTGAACGGGCTGAGATATTGGGTCATGACAAAGCTCATCGTGATCAGTATGATTTGGTGCTTACAAGGGCTTTTGCTCCGCTTCGTATTCTAATTGAGCTAACAGTCCCTTTAATCCATTTATACGGTAATGTAATCGCCTACAAAGGTCCTGAATATATTTCAGAACTATCCGCATCGCAAAACGCTATTACAAAACTGAAAGCAGAATCTCCAAGAGTGTTTCAGTATTCACTTCCAGTGGATATGGGGAATAGAACGATCGTTCGGATAACAAAGAAGCATGTGACGCCTGACATATATCCACGTCGTGACGGAGTTCCTGCTAAGAGGCCTCTTTGAGAAGGATTAAGTCCTAAGTCTTAAGAATTAAGCTATCTACCAGACTTAAGACTGCTTAATCCTTACTCCTTAATCCTTAAGACTAGAAATGAGTAAATTCGATCTACAAGACAAATATTTTCAAAAAGCCAAAGACGAAGGATACAGAGCCCGCAGTGTTTTTAAATTAGAAGGGATTCAGGACAAATTCCATATTTTAAAGTCCGGTCAAAAGGTTTTGGATCTAGGTGCGGCGCCGGGGAGTTTTCTTCAATATATCTCCAAGATTGTCGGGGAAAAGGGGATTGCCATTGGGATCGATCTACAGGAGATAAAATCAATGAATTTACCCAATGTTAAAACATTTGTCGGTGATATATTTGATGATGCGGTTTATAAAGATATTGGAATTGATAAGTTTGATGTAATAACATCCGACCTTGCGCCAAAGACAAGCGGTATTAAGTTTTTGGATGCAGGGCGCTCTTTGGATTTAAGTTTGAAGGTTTTGGACGTTGCAAAGGATCGTTTGAAAAAAGGCGGATCTGTCGTTATCAAAATCCTTCCCGGTTTTAATGAAAGTGACTTATTTTTGGAAGCTAAGAAATTATTTAAAACCATTAAAAAGTTCCGTCCTGATGCGGTTCGGAAGAGTAGTGGGGAGAAGTATGTGATTTGTTTACACAAATTATAACATTTGACAATTGACCATTGACCATTGACTTTTCCGCGGTGAGTCAAATGTCACATGTCAAATGTCAATTGTTCTAAAGAGCAGCTTTAATAAACTCTCGGAAAAGTGGATGCGGTCTATTCGGTCTGCTTTTAAATTCAGGATGGAATTGTGAGCCGATCATAAATGGATGTTTTTTGATTTCAACAATTTCCATCAATTCTCTGTCCGGTGAAATACCGGAGAAGATCAGACCTTTTTTTTCAAGTTCTTTTTTAAATTTATTATTAAATTCATATCTATGCCTGTGGCGCTCATCTATATTTATTTTTTTGTAGCATTTATATGCCAGTGTTCCTTTAAGCACTTTACATGGCCATGAACCAAGCCTGAGAGTTCCTCCTTTGGCGCGTCTTTCATGCTGACCTGGTAAAAAGTGAACTAATTTGTTTTTAGCTTTTGGTGCAAATTCTTCAGATGTTGCATTTTTAATACCGGCAACATTTCGAGCAAATTCTATAGCCATTATCTGTGCACCGAGACATAAGCCGAGATATGGAACATTCTCTTCACGGCAATATTCCGCTACTGTAATTTTACCTTCTGTCCCTCTTTCTCCAAAACCACCAGGTACGATAACCCCATCTACCTGATGAAGCTTCTTCCATTCTTTTTTATCATTGTTCTCTATTTTTTCACAATCTATCCAAACTATTTTTACTTTTCTTTTGTTATAGTAACCTGCTGCTTTAGCGGCTTCGATTACAGATATGTACGCATCGTCCAATTCATTGTATTTACCTGCAAGTCCGATTTTAATCTCTTTTTTTGTTGTATGTATCCTTTCAACCACCTTTTTCCACTCAGCTAGTTTTGGCTTTCGGTATTTTAGATTGAGTTTTTTCAGAATGGTCCTTGTTATATCGTAGCTTTCAAAATTTAGAGGGACTTCGTAAATTGATTTAACAGTTGGTGCCGGTATTACGGCATCTAACGCTACGTCGCAAAAGTGTGATATCTTAACTAAATGTTTCTTTTCAATCTTATCGTCGGCTCTAAGCATGATCATATCAGGCTGAATACCCATACTCTGCAATGTGCGAACAGAAAGCTGGGTAGGTTTGGTTTTTAGCTCATTTGAAGCCTTGAGGAAGGGAAGCAGGGTCAAGTGAATGAACATGGTGTTGTCTCTTCCTTCTTCAGTACGCATCTGACGCAAGGCTTCTGTAAATGGCTGACCTTCGATATCCCCAATAGTTCCACCTATTTCGCAAAGCATTACGTCACATTTTGCCTTTCTGCCAGCTTCTCTGATCCTGTTTTTAATCTCATCTGTTATATGAGGAATGATCTGAATAGTCCTACCCAGATAATCACCTTTACGCTCTCTGTCTAAAACAGTTTGGTAAACCTGACCTGTTGAAAAGCTACAAAGTTTATTTAACGGAATATCAATAAATCTTTCGTAATGTCCTAAATCCAAATCTGTTTCCGCTCCGTCATCCGTTACAAATACTTCACCATGCTGAAATGGGCTCATTGTACCCGGATCTACATTCAGATACGGATCCAGCTTTTGAGTGAATACATTAAATCCAGCTGACTTAAGAAGATTTCCGATTGAAGCTGATGCGATTCCTTTACCAAGTGAAGAGCATACACCTCCCGTAATAAAAATATACTTCATTAATTTTAAATTTTAAGTTTTAAATTAATAGCTAAGTCCAGTAGCGGTTCGGACTTTGTTCATTGTTTCGAGTGATACTTTGCGAACTTTTTCGGCGCCTTTTGCGAGGATTTTCTCGACTTCTTTCGGATTATCTTCAAAATGTTTTCGTTTTTCCTGAAAAGGTTTGAATGTTTCCAGAATTTTATCGAGAAGTATCTGCTTAGCTTCACCGTAGCCCATACCACCCTTTTTATATTTGCCCGCTAAAGTCTGACATTCATCCTTGCCTGTAAATAAGGAATAGAGCTTGAATACAACACATGTTTTTGGGTCTTTGCAATCTTCAACTGATTTGGAATCGGTTACAATGCTCATCACTGCTTTTTTGATGACTTTTTCATCATCAAATATAGGAATTGTATTGTTGTAAGATTTAGACATCTTCTTTCCGTCTATTCCTGGTATAGTTGCTATATCTTCCGGGATTTCGGGTTCAGGGATTATAAATGTTTCACCAAAAGTGTTATTGAATTTAATAGCAATATCACGTGCCATTTCTACATGCTGTTTTTGATCTTTTCCAACAGGGATAACTTCTGACTGATTTATTAAAATATCAGCCGCCATTAATGCCGGATAATTAAATAATCCAAGACTTGGCGCAACACCCTTTGCAATTTTGTCTTTATAGCTATGAGCGCGCTCCATAAGCCCCATCGGTGTAATACATGACAAAATCCATGTTAGTTCAGCTACCTCCGGAATATCGGACTGAAGCCAGAAGTGACACTTGTCCGGTTTTATACCAAGTGCAAGTAAATCTAGAACAGCTTCATTGGTTAGCTCTTTTAATTTTTTACCATCCTGAATTGTCGTTAACGAATGAAGATTTACAACCATACAAAAAAGGTCGCTGGATTCCTGGTACTCGACCATTCTTTTAATCATCCCGAAGTAATTTCCGATATGGAGCTTACCGGAAGGTTGTATTCCAGACAGGACCCGTTTTTTCATGTTTTTATTATTTATAAACACAATATCAGATTAATTGTAATGTGGTCAAGAATTTTCGGAAAAGGGTTGCTTTGATGTGTCTTACTCAGTAAAATGGAGAAGAAATACAACTTAAAAATAAAATTATGCCATCAGATTTCATTGTTGAAATAAACGATACATCAAACCCTAGTGCTAAGATCGTTGCACTAAAGGGCGAGTTAGACGAGGCTGTTTTAGATGATTTTAAAACAAAACTCGATCCTGTTTCAAATGATACAAAAATTCAGACAATTATCTTTAATTTGCACGATCTTGAATTTATCAATAGTAAAGGTATTGGATTTTTAGTATCTATTCACACTCATCTTGCTAAAGATAAGCGTCATCTTGTTATTGTTGATGCTCAGGAGGCTGTGATGGATGTGATTACTTTGGTTGGGCTTAATTCTATAATTCCATATCACGATACTTTAGAGGAAGCAATAGCTTCGCTATAAATTACAAATTCCAATTACCAAATTCCAAACAATACCCAATATACAAATTTCAATAACCAAAATTATAAGTTGATTTTAATTTAAAATATGAGTTTGGAATTTGAACATTATAAATTGTAATTTGTTTGGAATTTGGTAATTGGAATTTGTAATTTTTTAAGAAATGGAATCCTTATTTTTCGAACTTGGTCTCGTTATCATCTCTGCCGCTATTATTGGGGTGATTTGCTATTACCTTAAACAACCTTTAATTCTTGCTTATATCGGTGCAGGTGTTCTTATTGGGCCATTTGGACTTGGCTTGGTGCATGAAATTGAGACTATTCATATTATTGCCCAGGTCGGTATTATGCTGATGCTGTTTTTAGTCGGTCTGGAAATGAATCCGGCACGTATGAAAAACTTGGGATTGGTTGCATTTGCTACGGGTATCGGCCAAGTGCTTTTTACGGGTGTAATAGGTTATGCTATAGTTTATGCTTTTGGCTTTCCCTTTATTCAAGCGATTTACTTAGCAATTGCACTTACATTTTCAAGTACAGTTATTGCTATCAAGATTATTTATGATAAGCGTGATAATAATGCTTTATATGGCCAAGTAGCAATTGGTGTTTTACTTGTGCAGGATATAATTGCCATTTTGGCATTACTTGTTTTGACAGGTTTTAAAGTTGGTTCATTTGCCTTTGATTTCTCACATTTCGGTTTAGTTTTAGTTAAGGGGGTTATCCTTTTTACTTTAGCTATTATTGTTGCCCACCGTTTACTTGGTTATATCTACAACAAAATCGCCACTTCTCACGAACTGTTAATACTGTTTAGTTTAGCTTGGGCATTTCTTGTTGCGCTTTTGTCGCAGAAGATAGGGTTTAATGTAGAAATCGGCGCCTTTATTGCCGGTATCAGCCTGGCAAGCTTACCTTATACACTTGAGATAAATGCCAAGGCAAAGATTTTGCGAGATTTCTTTATCACAATCTTTTTTGTAGGGTTGGGTGCAGGTCTGGTGTTCGCTTCTATGGGGCCTTTGATCGTCAAATTCGTTGTCTTGTCATTGTTTGTATTGATTGGAAATCCGATAATTGTAATGATTATTATGGGTGCATTAGGATATGACAAACGAACTTCCTTTTTTACAGGTCTTTCTGTTGCAAATATCAGTGAATTTTCATTGATTGTGGCAGCTATGGGTTTAAGTCTTAGACATCTCAATATGGAAGTAGTTTCAATGATTACTGTAATTGGTCTGCTTACTATGACGATATCTTCATATATGATGACGTATAATAACTGGATTTATAATCGTCTTCGAAAAGTTTTGACGATCTTTGAGTTTAGGAATATTAAGACTAAGCTTTCTACAAAAAAATCTGGAATGTCGGGTCATGTCATACTTCTTGGTTGTGGCCAAATGGGTCAGCAGATTCTAGATCAAGTGAAGGAGTTTAAAGATGAGTATCTGGTTGTGGATCATGATAATAATGTAATCAAAGAACTGATAAAAAAAGATATTACTTGTATTTTTGGTGATGTTGAGGATGGTGAATTATTACGAGAGTTAGACCTTGAAGATGCAGAAATTGTTATCAGCACGCTTCCAAGCCCCGAAGATAATTTATTCCTGATAAAAGAACTGGAAAAAATTCCACACAACAAAAGACCAATTGTTATAGTTACGTCAGACAGTGGGCGAGAGGGACTTATGCTATTTAATCGCGGAGCAGATTACGTAATTTTAAAGCCTTATCTTGGCGCGGCTCATATCCATGACATAAATAAACAGCTTTATGGCCTTGAGGAAGAAACCGGACTTCAGTTAGTTCAGGAAGTAGCAGGTGATACAAAGAAGTTTAAAAGTGATCAGGATTATGCAAAAGTCCTTCATAATCTAAATAAACTTCGCTTGGCTGAGATGAGGCAGAAGATTGGGAAAGGACATATTGTTCTTAAACCAAAAGGCAAGTAATTTGAGATTTGCGAATTTTGATTCGAGATTCACAAATCAAAAATCACAATTCACAAATATTTTTCCACTTTTCCAAATACTCCCCACGCTTATCGTGATTATGAAATTTCAGTATGTCATCTGAAACAATAATGCTTGCTTCCGGGCCGAGCTTTTTCATTTTGTGCAAAGTTCTTTTCT
>JAUXFE010000001.1 GCA_030620215.1 Candidatus Peregrinibacteria bacterium | reverse complement strand
TATATCCTTGACTGCTCATGCAATAATCACAATTATCACAAGTATTCAATTAACTTAAAATGATAAAAACAAAATTAAATCACGGGCTTGGGAAATCACTGATTATTTTAGGGATTTTATTAGCTTGTATGACGTTTTTTGCTCCTGTACTTAATGCTGATGACGATCGTAGGGCTGAACTGGAAGGAGAAGTCAGGAATAATGCCAGTTTGGAATTTAATGATTATAAACAAGAATTGGAAAATCAGGGAGAAAGCGAAGATGATGCCGAGATAGTTGCACTTGATCATATTGTCAGTACTTTGCTTCTTATGGAAAGCAGTCAAGCTTCTGCACAGACTAAATATGAAGAGGTGGGAAGCAGAGTAGATGCAATGCATCCGGATGATACAAGGCGTGATGATGCAAATGAGGCAAAAGATGAAGCTAAAAGTATAAAGAATAATTTTAAGGATTTAAATGTAGTTTCCAATTTTTATGTTGAAATTCAAATCGGAGGCGTTTCGCCATTGGTAAAACCAAGTGATGATTTTCTGAATGCTGAAAAAGAGGCTTTTGATGCATTGAGCAAGGTAAATAAAATTCTTATCGCACCAAGCAGACCTGGCACAGTTCCTCATGGAGATATATTAGAAGATCTTGCTCCTCAGTTAATTCGTCAGCTTTTCCGCTTTGCATGGCTGGCGGTGCTGATATCTTTTGTTGTTTCCGGTGTGATGTTTATTATATCTTTTGATAATGAGGAGCATATATCCAGAGCCAAGCGTATGATTTATTTCACCTTACTTGGTTTTGCATTTGTGTCCCTTGCTTTTGCAATTGTAAAAGCAATAACCGATATTGATTTCTTTCGATTTATATAATTTAATTAGCAGGACTTGTGGGATTATTATGACCTGTATGATTTGTAAGATTAATACAATATATTAGGAAACTTTACATCGTAATAATCTTACTAATCCTAATAGTCCTACAAGTCCTACTAAAAACTATGAAAAAAACTCTATTTACAATCTTTGGCACTTTACTACTTATCCCTTTTATGACTGCGGATGCTTTTGGTATAAACCTTGATACATTTCGTAAAGAGGTCTATCGTCCGGAAAATTTACCAACCGGAGATATTGGAAGTGCATCAACTGAAAATAAAATCGCACATGTTATTAACTTTGGTATAGAACTTATTCTTTATGCATCCGGAAGTATAGCGGTTTTAATGCTGGTTATCGGTGCCATTATGTTAATCGGTTCTACAGGTAACGAGCAAATCAAAGAAAGGGCTACAAAGATAATCAAATATGCTGTCATGGGGCTTTTTGCAGTGATTTTAGCTTATTTTGTTGTGACGAATGTGATTGATATTATATTCCGAGCTACTACGTAGCCAAACTCGAAACTCTAAGTTCTAAATTCTAATCAAGTTCAAAACTTAAAAACGATAAAGTATTATTTAAACTTTAAATTTTGAGTATTTAGGTTTGCTTAGAGTTTAGATTTTAGAATTTAGAGTTTTTGTTATATAGTTATCACGTTATAACATTATTTTAAAAATGCCTCCAAAAAACAAATTCTACATCACAACCTCTCTTCCTTATGTTAACGCACCGCCTCATTTGGGGCATGCTTTGGAATTTATAGAAACAGATGCAATTGCCCGTTACAAAAGGCTGATGGGATATGATGTATTTTTTTTAACCGGTACGGATGAACATGGCGTTAAGATGTATAATACCGCGAAAAAAGCCGGTATAGATACCAAAGAATTGGTTGACCAAAATGCGCAGATTTTTAAAAATTGTAAAGGAGTTCTGAATTTAACCAATGATGATTTTATTCAGACTACAGATAAGAAGCGTCATTGGCCTGCGTGTCAAAAGCTATGGAAAAAGCTGTCAGAATCCGGTGATATTTTTGAAAAAGAATATGAAGGGCTTTATTGTGAGGGCTGTGAGATGTTTATGAAGGAATCTGAGTTAGTTGATGGAAAATGTCCAACTCATAAAAAAGAACCCGTATTATTAAAAGAGAAAAATTATTTCTTTAAGCTTTCAAAATACAGCAGTCAGATCGCTAAATTAATTGAAACGGATGAATTACGGCTTGTTCCGGAATCCAGAAAGAATGAGTTCTTAAATATGGCTAAAGAGGGCTTACAAGATATCAGCTTCTCCCGTCCGCGCGATGTACTGCCTTGGGGTGTGGATGTGCCGGATGATCCAAGTCAGGTTATGTATGTGTGGTGTGATGCTCTTACTAATTATATATCCGCAATCGGGTATGCTGATGAAACCGATCAATTTAAAAAATATTGGCCGGCTGATCTGCATGTTATTGGTAAAGACATCGTCCGTTTTCATGCCGGTTATTGGATAGGTATGCTGCTTTCTGCCGGAGTACCTATTCCTAAATCTATCTTTATTCATGGGTTTATAACCCATAATGGGGAAAAGATGAGCAAAACAATTGGAAATGTTGTGAATCCTATTGAAACAGCTGAGAAATATGGAACTGACGCACTTAGATACTATTTACTTCGTGAGATACCGGTTGGCCGTGATGGAGACTTTTCAGATGAGTTATTTATAGAAAGATATAATTCCGATCTCGCTAATAATCTAGGGAATCTGGTAAATCGTATTTATACGTTAGTCGATCGTAATGGAATATCTGATTTTACTTTCGATAAATATGCCGAGGTTTATAAAGAGAAGGTGGACCAAACATGGAAAAAATACGTTGCCGATATGGATGAATACAACCTTCATGAAGCCATTTTTCATGTCTGGAAACTTATAGACTTTGCCAATAAAATGATGGAAGAAGAAAAGCCATGGGCGCTTTTAAAGGAAGATGCAGAGAAGGGGAGAGCAGTACTTTGTAATCTGCTGGAGGTATTACGTCATGTAAGCATTATGATCAGCCCGTTTATACCCGAATCGTCAGCCAAAATCAGATCTCAGATCGGCTTGCCAAGTGAGATAGATACGGAAAAAGAAAAGGGTTGGGGAGTGGTTGTTGGGTGGAGCGGTTTGGGTGAGCAGGAAATTATGTTTCCAAGGATTGAATAGATTCTAATTAATGGTTATAATAGTCTCCAATGTTAGATATGGATATTTATATTTGACAAATTTATAAAAAGATGTTAGTATTTATTTGCTTAATGAATTGAATTTTCTCCCAAATTTTGCTATAATAGATAGATAATGCAGTATCATAACGTAAATAAAAGGGGACTTGCGATTGAAAAAATCACATTTGGTGATAGATTTTGGCAATTTATAAGATTTACCGTAGTTACAGGTATGATTTTTGCAATAACATTTTTTGCGATTAATTTTACCGCATATAAGCAGATTTTGACCAGTGCGTTGAATCCGGAGGCTCAGGCACAAGCTGAAAAGGTTCTTAGAGTAGCTACGGGTACCTATACAGTTAACATCGATACTTCTAATTTACTTCCGGTTCTTCCTGATAAGAAAGAGGTCCGAAAATCATTTATTTGGATTGATTTTCCGGTAGCACCAACTGATAACCGCTTAATTGTTCCAAAACTCGGTCAAAGCGTTCCAATTGTAGATATGACAACTGAACACATCGAAGGAGAGAATTGGGCTGATTTAGAAAAGCAGATTCAATCCGGTCTTAAAAATGGTGTTGTACATTATCCCGGTACAGCTAAACCGGGCCAGTTCGGTAATGTATTCATTACAGGTCATAGTTCTTATTATCCATGGGATCCGGGCCAATTTAAGGATACTTTTGCTCTCTTGGGACAATTAGAACCCGAAGATGAATTTATTATCTATTACAATCAGGTAAGGCATACATATCGAGTTTACGATAAATTCGAAGTTACACCTGATAATGTAGATGTACTCGAACAGCCTCGTGATAGAAAAATATCCACTTTAATGACATGTACACCTGTTGGTACTGCCTTAAGACGTTTAATAATCCAGGCTGAACAAATTAATTAATTAAATATTATAACCACAACATAAAAATGCCCCCTGAAAATCAAAATACCAAAAAACGCGATATCAGATTAATCATCGATAATGCCAAAACCGGCAAAAATATTGTCGATGAAGTTCTCCTTAATACAGATGCTGATCCGACACATTGGAAACATTTACCAGACTTCTTAAAAGAAGGTGGTGAGATAGTTGAAGTACAAAGAGAACTAATGCTTGAGGATGTATTCAGATTAAGGATAAATCCGGAAAACTAATCAAAAAGCCTAAATCCATACTATAATACCCGTACAAGATACATTGTACGGGGTTTTTTGAATCATAGTAAATAACCCCCTCTTTTGTTTTAGCAACTGTTGCAGTTGCAGTAACAGCAACTGTTGCAACATAAATATTTAAACTTTCATAATACCAATTACCTTTCTTAGTGCTTTTTGTATCACAGTCTCCTCCCCCGCTAAATCTATACCGATATTAACTAATGCCATCGGGGTTATATCCTGCTGGTCTTTAACTTTTTTGGTTTCGTCTATGATGTTTCCAATGTCTTTTGGGTGAATGAAGCTAGCCTGAGGTGTGCGGGCAAAGTGGAGTTTTTTGTACCATTTTTCGTTATTAAGAGCGTCTTCTATTTCCGGTAAATGTGTACCTCCTCCGCATAGTAGGATTTTAGATGGAAGGACTTTCAATTTTTTAAATTCGGAAAGGGTTAATATCACGCCTTCAAGCCAGATCTCAGTATCGTTTTTAATTATATCGCTTATTATTTTCTTCGATTTTTGCTCGAGTTTATCGGCGGTGTATGCGAGTTTTAACTTTTCAGCTTCTTCAAATGAAATATTCAGCTCCACCGCTATTCTTTTGGTAAAAGTCCTCCCTCCTAACGCGAACATTTTGGTTCCTACAACAGATCCATTAGAAACTAAGGCAATATCGGTTGTACTACCACCTACATCTATAAATATTGCCGATGTACTACCACTATCTTCCAGATCAAGACAGCGTGAGAGAGCATAAGGTTCGGATATAATGCTCAATAAATCCAGCTCCAGTTCATCCGCAATGTTTTGCAGAGCGCTGAAATGAACGAGGGGTGCAAATGAGTTAAAAATGGACATCTGAACCTCCTTGCCCTGGAATCCAAGAGGATTGGTTACTTTATATCCGTCTATTTTTACGTCTACAATAGAGGTATTAACCAGTTTTATATCAATTTCCGGATAACCGGTTTCTTCGCTTAATTGTTTTCGAATTTCCGCAAAAGCACGCCATTGTAATCTGTGAACGATATTTCTGAGTTCTGAAAGATTGATTTTACTATCTTTTTCTTCACGCTTATATGAGATCGTAGATGTTGAGCCTTTTACAAATTCACCGGCTATTCCTATAACCATTTTAGTCGGCGGAAGTTCAGCTTCCTTGCTTGCAAGACGAATAGCTTCTTTGCAGTTATTAACAACACTGGCTATATCTGTAACTGCACCGCTTTGAATATCTCCGAGTCGCTGATGTACCTTGCCAAACCCTCGTAAAGCAGCGCGTTTACCGATTACTTCACCGCTTGCACTCGTTTTTTCCTCGATTGTGAAGATCATTGCTTTTACAATTTCTGTACCTATATCAAGGGCAAGAATTGCTTGTTCCTTTGGTTTACGCTTTAAAAAATTAAAAATTATGAATTATGAATTATGAATTAATTTGTTGTAATAGATCCAAGTAATATTTTTTTTCAAAATCTTTCTGACTATATCCAAACTTACCAAAGATATCAATAAGTTCTTTTTTGGCTTTTGGTATTTGTTTCTTTGACTGTACGATACGTTCGATTTCAAGGAAATATCCGAGTTTTACCACGTGATTTAATTCTATATTAAAACCATTTAATTTATAAGCCTCAGTTTTCTTTGTTTTGCGGACACTGGGCTTGATTCCTAACTTATTCAGAAGCGCAGTCCATTTTTTCTTATCTTTAATCCCCCACCCTATTTCGGTGTTTAATTCTACACCACTGACTATATTTTTGACTTTTATTTCGAATAGCGTCTTTTTATTTTTTTCGCGGACTCTAAGATAGATTTTTTTTGTGTCGTCGTAATAAGTATCTTTTTTTAAGCTTTTACCCTGAAATTCAGCCTCTTTTTTAAGCTGTTTTTGGAGTCGGCTAAAATCCCTGTTGTTTATGGCTACTTTAGCCTCGATTTCGTACATGTTACTATTGGTGGTCTAATGGGTGGTCTAATCGTTTGTTGTTGAGTTTTGACTCCAATTAGATCCCCAATTAGATCCCAGCCCGAAGGGCAGATCCCCAATTAGATCCACTATTAGTTAATTTATTTAAATATCATATCATCACGATGTACTCCGATACCGATAAAGTTGATGGGCACCTCAAGTATTTCTTCAAGTTTTTTTACGTAGTTCCGGGCATTTTCCGGCAGGTCTTCAAATGTTTTAGCTTTGCTGATATCATCATTCCAGCCGGGAAGCTCTTCGTACAAAACTTCAACATTATCAAAATCTTCAAGGCTTGCTGGTATAAATTCAATCGTTTCCCCATTGAGTCTATAACTCACACCGATCTTAATGGTTTCAAAACCATAGAGAACATCCAGCTTTGTAAGATTGACACTTGTAATACCATTTAAAGTAATTGCATTTTTTACAACCGTTGCATCAAACCAACCACATCTTCTGGGTCGGCCCGTAGTTGATCCAAATTCTCCACCATGATCTTGCAGTTTTTTACCATCTTCACTGGTTAGTTCAGTTGGAAATGGACCTTCTCCAACTCTTGTTGTATAGGCTTTTACGATTCCAACCACGGTACTTATGCGATTAGGCGCAATTCCTAAGCCCGTTACGACTCCACCGCTAGTGGTATTTGATGATGTTACATATGGGTATGTTCCAAAATCGATATCAAGATGGGTTCCCTGCGCTCCTTCGACTAGTATATTTTTACCTTCTTTATAAATTTTATCCATATATTCAGCGGTATTTATAATCATGGGTTCTATTAGCCCCAATGCGTCTTTATGGATGTTGATTTCTTCTTCAATATTAAAATCAAAACCGAATTCCTTCATATGAAATTCAGCATTTTTTCTTAATTTCTCCGCGAATGCATTGAAATTCTTTAAATCGCCGACCCGTATACCGCGTCTGGAGATTTTATCGGTGTAAGCTGGGCCAATACCTCGTAATGTGGTTCCTACTTTTTTATCACCTTTACGCTCTTCCTGTATTTCATCAATTTTTCCGTGGTAGTTGAAAATAATATGAGTTCTGTCGCTTATAAACAGACGATCTGTAAGGCTAATCCCCTTCTCTTTTAATTCATGTATTTCATCGATAAGAGTTGGTAGGTGTACAACCAGACCATTTCCAATGATGCAATCTTTATCTTCATGCAAAACTCCCGATGGAAGAAGGTGAAAAATGAATTTTTGTTCTTCTCCATTTCTGGTTATTACAATTGTGTGACCCGCGTTAGCGCCGCCTGCGCAACGGCCAACAACGTCATATTTTTGGGACATAATATCTACTAGCTTACCTTTCCCTTCGTCGCCCCATTGGGTTCCGGCAATGAAAACAACCTGGCCGAGCTTAGGGATAATGTCGTCGGCGTTTTTAATTGAAATTGGCATTTGTAGAGGGTTAAGAGACCTTGATTAAAGTATCAAATGGATGGTGTAAAGTCAAACTCCGGCTATCTTTTTTTACCTACCCTTGCCCTTCGTGCAACCTCCTCCGATAGAAATCGATTGAATATTGATTAATAAGTCTATTTCAATCTATTTCAATCGGTAGGGTTGCGAAGCAAGTGCAGGTAGGTCTTTAATAGATTAACGGGTAATCCCACCACATTCCAATAACACCCCTCCACTTTCCTAATCCACTTCCCTCCCCTGCCCTCAATGGTCATAGAGCCGGATCTATCGCGCCATTCTCCGGAATCCAGATATTCTTCGATCTGATCGTTTGAGAAATTATCAAAATAGAGTCTGGTTTTTTCATAATCGACCATCTTCTTTCCGGATGATTTATGGACTAGTGCTAACCCTGAATATACATCACAATGAGAATTTCGATAAAGATTGATAGTCCGCGCCGCATCGGCTCGGTTTTTTGGTTTTACCGCTATCTTTCCATTACTAAGAATCACAATTGTGTCACAGCCAAGAATCCAGTCGTTTGGATGTCTTTTAGCAATAGCTTCAGCCTTTCTTAGGGCGATGGATTTCACAATTGCGTGCGGACGTTTAAATCCGCTATGGTGTTCGTCGATATGAGCTGGGATTGCTTTAAAACTGATACCTAGCTTCTTTAGGATTTGTTTACGTTGGGGACTCTGAGATGCTAATATTATCGCTTGGTCGTTTTTTTGTGAAATTTTTTGCATTAACTTGTTTATTAAACTCAAAACTCTAAATTCTAAACTCTAATCAATTTTAAAACTTAAAACTCAAAAACAATAAGGTATTATTTTAAACTTTAAATTTTTTATATTTGAGTTTGCTTTGAGTTTAGAGTTTAGGACTTTGAGTTTTTTAGAGTTATCGCATCATTTTATTCAACTCAGTCAGTGCCCTACTCATCTGCTCATCAACATCTGTATTCGGATTATCACTTACAATAATATTAGGAGCAATACCGTGTTTATCGATGTCGTGGTTAAGCGGAGTGAGCCATTTTGCAACAGTCAATTTAAGACTTGAACTATCTATAAAGTAATTCATTTCCTGAACGGAACCTTTCCCAAAACTGGTTTCACCTACAATTTTAGCAAAATCATAATCTTTTAACGCTCCCGCAAGGATTTCAGATGCGGATGCACTGCCTTCGTTGATAAGAACTACCATTGGATAATCCGCAAGCTCCCCTTTACCTCTTGCATATTGAGTGTAATTAAAGTAGCTGTATTCAATAGTGACGATTTCGGAGTCGGCCAATAATATAAAATTCAATACCCTTACTACAGAATCAAGCAACCCACCCGGATTATCTCTTACATCGATTATTACACCTTTTATAGCCGGATTATTTTGAATTATTTCGGTAGCCTCCTGAAATTCGGCAGGTGTATTTTGATTGAATTGGGCAATTTTTATAAGCATTATTCTGCCGTTTTCAATCACTTCATATTCAAGTGAAGCTATTTTAACCACATCACGGGTCACTTCTATTGTTTTAATTAATCCATTGCGTTTGATGGTCAGCTTTACAGTTGTACCCCTTGGCCCTTTAATAAGATTTACTGCTTCATATAAAATCATTTCCGTGACATCTATGCCATCGACCTTTATAACTATATCTCCCGGTTTTATTCCAGCACGTTCGGCAGGACTGTCTTTTATTGGAGCTATTATAGTGATTGCTCCATCATCATCCGCGGCAATATAAGTGCCAATACCTTCTATTTCACCGTCCAAATCGTCTGAAAAAGCTGCGTTTTTACCCGGATCCAAATAAGCGGAATAAGGGTCATCGAGAACTTCTACCATTGCATTGATAGCCGCATCGGAAAGTTCTATTTTTGCTATTTCCTCATGGTGAATATATCCTGAATAAATCAATTCCCATGTACTGATTATTTTCTGCAGTTGTAAATCAAAAGACGATATACTGCTTTGAGGTGCAGTGTAAGATACGCTTGCTATATCCATTTTATAAATCATCCGTGCTGATTCAGCTCTTGTTATCCGCCTATATATGCCTGCGTAGTCGGATCTTTGAGGGGTAAACAAATCAAAGCCTAAAGCCATCATAACCAATGGAGCATAGTACTTATTTCGTTCAACATCCGTATAAGGAATCGCCCCCTCATGAATTCTTGGTATCGGGATACCTTGTGAATGGAAAAGCAGCTGAAGAGCATCTGTTAATGCTAATTTATCATATGGATTTGCTTTCGGATCTCTATCGGAAAGTATTCCAAGTTTTATGGCTTCTTCAAAATAAGACGCGTACCAAGCGCTGTTCATCGTATCTTCAAAAGGCAGATCTGCGTATGATTTTGTTCTGAACCCAGGACTATTTAAAAGCACGAGATATTTAATGAACTCGGCTTTAGATATGATAAGATCGGGCTGAAAAAGTTTTGTATCTTTAAATACATCATTTCTGCGAAGATAATCGATTGAATAAAAATATTCCGACCAACTTGGAACATCTTCGTATTGATGAACATCAGCAAAAGTCTGGGAGGTGAATATGATGATGCTGGCCAGAAATGCGGTGATAAATTTTTTCATAATAATTTCATGTTGGAGAGCCATTTGGTGAGCATATTGAGGAGCACATCGATTTGCTCACCAATTTGACCACCCATTTGCTCACCTATTGTTAAATTTTGATTCCAGGTACAGGAAACTTCAAACACATTTCCTCGACCTCTTTTTTGACATCAGATAGAATTTTTTCGTCACTGATATTTGAAAGCACTCTGTCTATCCAATCGACAATGCGTTCCATTTCCGGCTCTTTCATACCTCTGGTTGTTATGGCCGGAGTTCCGAGACGAATGCCGGATGGGTCGAATGGAGATCTTGGGTCATCCGGAACTGTGTTTTTATTAAGAGTAATACCAACGGAGTCTAATGCATTTTGTGCTTCTTTGCCGGGAACTTCTTTATTTGTCAGATCTGCTAGAATCAAATGAGTATCGGTACCATCCGCAACTAGTTTAAAGTCACGCTTTTTCATTTCTTCTGCTAAATGATGGGCATTTTTGCGAACTTGTTCTGCATACTCCTTGAATTCAGGTTTTAATGCTTCACCGAATGCGATAGCTTTACCTGCGATTGCGTTTTCATGCGGACCACCCTGAAGACCCGGGAATACCGCGCGATCAATATCCTTTGCGAATTTCTCTTTGCATAAAATAATCGCTCCTCTTGGACCTCGCAGAGTTTTATGGGTTGTCGTCATAATCACATCGAAAAACGGAACCGGAGATTCCAAAGCTTTACCAGCTATTAATCCTGCAGTATGAGATATGTCAGCAAATGAAATCGCACCGACTTCATCCGCAATTTCTTTAAAAGCTTTCCAGTCAATATCCCGTGGGTAAGCTGTATAGCCGGCAACAATCATCTTGGGCTTGCTTTCGAGGGCGATTTTACGGACTTCTTCCATATCCAATATACCGGTATTTAGATCTACACCATATTGCACAAAATTATATGCTTTTCCGGAGTATGCAATTGGAAGACCATGTGTAATATGCCCTCCATGATCTAATTTAAGCCCCATTACAGTATCGCCAAATTCTAATAACGCGAAATAGATCGCTGTATTAGCCGGAGAACCGGAATAAGGCTGTACATTTGCGTGTTCCGCGCCAAAAAGCTCTTTTGCTCTGTCAATTGCTATGTTTTCAATAATATCCACATTCTCCTGCCCGCCGTAATAACGCTTGCCGGGATATCCCTCAGAATATTTATTCGTTAAAATCGAGCCATTAGCCTCGAGTACTGCTTCCGATACGTAGTTTTCAGACGGAATAAGCTCAATCCCCTCCTGCTGGCGCTTAGCTTCATTTATCATAGAAGCGTGGACTTTTGGATCCTGATTTTCAATGGCTTCGTACATAATTGGAGAGACTAATAATTAAAAATTACGAATTAAAAATTACGAATTTTTTTTATACATCTCTTTATCCGTAATAATTAAATCAACGGATTTATCATACTTATCTTTGGGGACCTTATCAAGCATCTGCTCTTCAAAGGCAAGAGCGATTTTTTTGACGTTTGGCAATTTGCTCAAATAACGGTCATAGAATCCTTTCCCCATACCTAGGCGATTACATTTCCTATCAAATGCCGCTCCGGGAATTATGATTAAATCCAATTTCTTTTCGTGCCCTTTGTCATCTTCGTGCTCAATAGGCTCAGGAATTCCATAATGATTCTTTTTAAGAGCATCGAAATTATGAAAAGGAAGTGCTATAAATTGATTCTCGCCCTTGAGCTTGGGAAGGTATATCTGTTTTTTACCAGCCCACTTATTGATCAATGGAACGGTATCCACTTCGGATCCGTGTGTATAATAAAAAAGTATATGATCCGCATTCTTAAACAAATCTAAATTTTCCAGCTTTCTGGTAATTTCTAAACTTTTTTGTTCACGTTCGTCTGCCGGAAGGGATCTTCTTATTTGTAGGTTGTTGGTTCTTAAATCTTTTTTATCCATAGTAATTATTGAAATTTGAAACCCAGGCTGTCATGCCTCGTAGATCCCTCCACTACGTTCACCTAGAGACGCGATAAATCGACGTCTCTACGGTTTACTCCGGTTGGGATGACAACGAGGGGGTTGTTTAAGACTCAGTCACTTTTTATTCCAAAAATTTCTTTTGCCATATCAATTGCAGAGTGTCCGTCTTTTTTATCAACTTTTGTATCTGGCTCTTTTGAATTGGTTGGACTTAAAGTTACCTTTTTAAGATCTAGTTTTAGGCTTATTTTACTATTAAAAACCGTCTCAAAAGCTTTTTGAACATCCGCCTGATTACTGGTTTTATCTATTTTATCCATTAAAGCACCACTATTAAATGAAAGGTGCAGAATTCCATCTTCGAATTTAACAGGGTCACCATCTATAAATGACATACGTATAAATGGGGTTTCTATGTTATCGACGACACGCTGCCAGTTTTCTTTAATTTCACCCAATGTTAATTCGCTTGTTCTTTCTGTTGTAGATTTTTTGGATTCTATTTCTGTTTTCTCTATTTTTTCTTCTTTTACTTCTTCCTTTGCCTTTGTTTTTTCTTTTGCCTTAGGCTCAGCATCTTCTTCTATAATATCGAATTTACATGCTTTTATAACAGCTACTTCCAGCGGAAGCTGAGGAATAAGTGCCTGATTCATCTGTAATTTTGCTTCTGAAAAAATATCTATAAACCCAATAATAGTTGCAGTATCTTTGCTATTTTCGAGATTAATAAGCATTTGTTCGCGTAAATACGCGATAAACTCATTGGCGAATTGATATAAATTATGCCCCTGAGCATTAACCTGACTGATGATCTCGATGCCCTTTAGCGCTTTTCTTTCAATTAAATTCTGGAAGAATTTTTCGATAAAAACCATACTATTTAAGCCTAAATTTTCCGCTACCCGCTTGTATCCGACTGAGCCATCCATAGTCATCTGTTCAAAAAGACCAATTGCATCTCTAAGCCCGCCGTTGGCTATTTTGGCAATCATACTTAATGCTTCTATATCAGTTTCGATATGCTCCAGATCAGCAATATATTTTAAGCGTTCTGTAATCACACCCTGGCTGATGCGCTTAAAATTGAATTGCTGACAGCGTGAGATTATAGTTTCGGGAATTTTGTGAGCTTCGGTTGTAGCCAGAATGAAATAAGCATGAGATGGCGGTTCTTCCAATGTTTTTAAAAGCGCGTTAAATGCCTCTTTAGTAAGCATATGCACTTCATCGATTATATAGACCTTAGCCCTTGCCTGATTCGGAGCAAATACGATTTTTTCACGCAGATCTCTTATCTCATCGATTCCCCTATTACTCGCGGCATCAATTTCGATCATATCCACCAATCTTCCTTCGTTTACGCCTGTGCATATAGAGCACTCATTACACGGTTCGCCATCCACACCCCTTTGCAGACAATTCAATGCCTTTGCAACAATACGGGCAAGTGATGTTTTGCCGGTTCCACGAGGACCGGAAAATAAATAAGCATGATTTAATGATTCACGCTTGATAGCGTTTCGAATAGTAGTTACTGCGTGATCCTGGCCGACAAGGTTTTTGAAGTCCAGTGGACGGTATTTTAAATATAAGGACATTTAAATAAATTACGAATTACGAATTAAAAATTACGAATTAAATTTGGAGTAGGACTTGAATTATACCTTATCGTTATGGAATTTGGTAATAAATTTATGTTTTGTGGTAAACTTCTGTATAGTCTTAAAGGAGTAAGGATTAAGGAATAAGCCAAGTCATAAGCTTAATTCTGCTTAATCCTTAAGACTTAATCCTTAAAAGGTTGTTATGAAAAAACTACTCGCATCACTACTATTAATATCAATTACGTTATTTCTATCTTCATGTGGCAACGGAGGCAATTCTGAGCCTATGTCTATGGGTAAATCCAATGCTCCTGTTTTAATTGAGGAATTTTCGGAAGTTGAGTGTCCTGCATGCGGTTATATCAGCCCTCAGGTCGAAGAATTGGCTCGTAATAATTCCGATATTGTACGACTTGTTTATTACCACTTCCCGCTTTCTTATCACAAATATGCTTTTACTGGTGCTGAAGCAACTGAATGTGCTGGTGATCAGGGGAGGGATTGGGAATATTTGGCTGCTTTATTTAAGAACGGTAAAAATCTGACAGATGACTTCTTTTATACACTCGCCGATACCCTAAGATTAAATACAAATGAATTCAAAGCTTGTCTGGATGGTCATATGAAAAAAGCAAAAATTCAGGAGCATTTACGTGAAGGCATGGCTCGTCAAATACCCGGCACACCTTCTGTATTTATCAACGGAGAGATGGTCAAATGGGCAGGTTTGGAGGTAATGGATGCTTATGTAAAAGGTTTAATTAAATAATTTAAAAATTTATGACTGAAAAAAACGATAAAAAACCATCTGAAGCAAAAGAAGATGTTTTGGATTCCGATTCCAGCCCCGAAGAAAGATCGAAAGACCCTGAAACCGATTTTCATGAAGCATATAGGCGGATGTATCAGAGCCTTGTGGACAGAGGGGTGTTTTAGTTAAGAGTTTGGTGAAATAACTATTACAATTACTCAAACTAGTACTAGTAATAGTTATTTCCACCAAGCTTTAACCTTATTGCTTCAAGTATAAGATCTAAGATCTTTGTGCGCCGCTCCCCCATTGCCAATAATCGTTTTTTCGCCATTGTCAGAACAGGTTTCGGTACGCCCCATAATGCCGTAGCCATAACATCCGGTTCGATTTTCATTGAAGATAAAATACCAAAACTCATTATTGTCCTTACTAAACGATTGGCATCATCTTTTGGATTTTCTCCTTTTAAGCCTGCTCTTTCAATCGATTTTCTAATATTCCGAGCTAAATGCTCAAAATATTCAGATGCCGTCTTATGGATCTTTTCTACATCAATTCCTTCTTTAATGGGGCTCTCTTTATCTGACATAAATTAAATTACAAATGTTTTAAGAACTTGTTATTTTTATCAACAAGAATGTTTTTTGCTTTGATCGGCTTATCACTTAATTCAAACCCCATAATTATAATTTCATCCCCTTTTTTAACAAGGTGAGCCGCGGCACCATTCATACAAATCGTGCCTGAATCTCTTTCACCGGCAATCACATATGTTTCCAATCTGGCACCATTTGTATTATCTACAACCAAAACCTTTTCACCAGCCATAAGCCCGACTTTGTCTGTTAAATCCTCATCTATTGTAATACTGCCGACATAATTTAAATCAGCGTCAGTAACTATTGCCTTATGGATTTTTGAACGCAGTATCCACCTCATAATTTTTTTAATTAAGATTCTCTTCTACTGTCCTTAAAATTGTTTTTAGTCTCCTGCTTTTTGATTCTCTTGTAGATCCCTCAATAGCCATTATTGAATCAATTTTTCCTTCTTCTTCCAATAACTCACCTAGAAAGTGTCTTAATATTCTCATATATTCTCTCGGCAAGTCTCTTAGCTTGTTTCCAAGCTCATTTTCATCACTTTCATCATTTATACCGATTTTCTCTAATATGATTTTAACTCCTTCTGATGCAGTCGGAAAATACCCATCTCTGATTAACGATATAGCCTCATCTTCCGTAATTTTTTCACCGGATTCAAATCGGCTTAATATACCGGATAAATCCCCCGCTGTTTCAGATTTATTTTCTACCATAATAAATAATAAATTGGACAAAAAACTACATTAAAAAGTCATTATAGTCAAATAATTCCTCTCTTGTCAGGAAATATGTATTTAAATAGGGATTTCTTTTATCAGACAAAATTTTAAAAATTCAAATCTTCCAACTCAACTAATTTTACGGCATCAGGTCTTTTATCACCATAAAAAGCATCATAGTTAATAATGCGATTTTTATCTTTTCTTAAAAGGGCACGTAAATGCCATCGTGTGCCGTCAATAAGTATTTCTGCTCCTCCATTTTCCAATGAGAATTCTGGTCGATGCGGGCTAGAGAGGCTAAACCTGTGTACCACCTCTCCATCTTTTTTACAGATAATTCCTGCTATTTTTTCTTCGGTTTCTGCACTATTGCCTTTATCATCCACATATTCAGCTGTTGCAGGCGGATCAAAGGCCAGGTCTGGCTCGGCGGTAATAATGGGGTTACCGTAAACTCCTGAATCCACTCTGTAAAATTTCTGTTGTCCATCTTCGCCAGGATTTGTTATATGATAACCGCCATCATCGGCTTCTAATTTCCATTGATCATTATATGTATTTTCAACTTTCATATTGTTTGACTACATTAGGCTATAAAAAAGGTATTCATTTTAATGTATGAAGTTAGAACGGTTTTTTAAGGTAACACGAATTTTATTCTGATTCTACGTCAACAATTTCAACATGGTCAGCAGTTCCATGTTTCCATCTTGGATTGAATTCTGGATCTGAAAAAGTTTCTTCGTATCTTGGATCAAGTTCTCCATCTCCCTTGAATAAAGTTTTTCCGCGAGTTAGAACCACAAGGCTCTCTACTGAGCCAGGGAAATTTTCAGTTGCAATATCATATGCCTTATCAGAATTAACAGGCCATGATTCTTTTAGCACTGCAGCCACTTTGTCTGCGTTATATCCATCTGCTCCGGTAACGATTTTCATAACCACTTCACCATCCTCTCGTACAGATACTATTCCTTGTGTAGCCATATAATTTTATTATTTAATAAGTAGCTAATTAGAACAAATTTAAATAGATATGTCAATAGAATTAAGATCTATCTGACTACATCAGTATTTAAATATCTATTAAAATTACTGCGCTACCAATTTTAAGATGCAAAACTCCATTTTCCTTCCACATATCTTGCAACAATTCCCCCACCTTCAAACACATCATCTTTATCAAAGGAAGATCGATCAATGTTGGTTGTTTGACTTTTATTCCTCTCGTGCCTTCCCTTAATTATATAGCTAATAAGCTGATAGCTTCCATCGGGATTAGGAGATTTAACCTCCAGTACAAGCAAGTTCCCCTGTTCATCATGGATGACTCTATGAACTTTTAGATTATTCACTTCCAATTTATTAACCATAGCAAAGTGCACGATTAGCTTTGTAATATCTTCCCTTGAAAACGTTCGATCTTCTTTAATTTCTGAAGCTGTATAAACTTGTTCAACTTCAGCTTTTTGCTCAGCTAAATTACCAGCATGTAAGGTTGTTTTTATATAATCCCTAGTACTTAAAATAATTTTCTCAGCATCGCCTTCGGGATGCTCAATCATATCCAGTATTGGTGTATCAGATTTTTCGATACTCATTTTTTACTTTTTAATTGCTATAATATAATTATAGTTGTACGCCGTTTTATAAGGGTCTAACTTGACTAATGTCCGACACGAACAGGCGGACTAATTGTTCACAATCGACTGGTATTGCCCTTGGGCCTTCTGGTGGCATCCACTTGAGTGTTTCTTGTCGAGTCCAGACCATTCTCTTTGTTTCAACTTTGCTGCCAACCGGCGCTAAGTCTAGAAGTTCTTCTAATCTTGAAGGATTTGAAATCGGCATTGTTCCCCATTCAGCTCTCCATTCTTCATCAGTAAGCTGGCTTTCTTTTTGTTCTGACATAAGTTCTGACATAATTTATATAATTAATAAATAAGTTATATAATAATATCATATTTTTACCAAAAAGGCAAATATTTAACAAATACTAAAATCCGAAATCTGAAATCTACTCCCAATTCTTAATCACCACTCCCCTCTCATCAGGAAATATGTATTTAAATAGGTATTTCTTTTGAAAATCTCAAATCAAAAATCACAAATAGAAATCAAGACGAAGTCTTCCCTTTGGGGGAATTCACAAATATTATCTCCCTGGCTTCTCTCTATACTCCAATCTAATCGGTGTACCTATAAACTGAAATTTCTCCCTTATCCGATTCTCCATATATCTTAGATAAGAAAAATGGAATGCTCTTTTTTTGTTTACGAAGATTATGAAGTGAGGCGGATTTACTTCGGCCTGAGTGATGTAATAGATCCTGGGCTTAGTCGGCGTTTTGCCAGTTGGAGCGTGGTCTAAAACTAGCTGTTCGACGAAGTTGTTGAGTTTTGAAGTCGTAATTCTTTTCTTTCTTTCCTCTAATATTATTTCAACCTGATCGAAAATCTGATGGAGGTTCTTTTTAGTTACGGCGGATGTGAATATTACAGGTGCCCATGGGAGGAATACGAATTTGTTTTTAAGCTTTCCAATATACGCATTTTTTCTTTTTTCTTCAGTTGGACTGTCTTCATCTTTCAAATCCCATTTATTGGCGAGAATTATCAACCCCTTTCCTGATTTTAATATGTAATTGGCAATTTGCTGATCCTGATGGCCTATTGGTTCACTGCTGTCTATGACGAGGAGTGTTACGTCGCATCTTTCAATGGATGCCATAGAACGGAGAGCGCTGAACTTTTCTATACCCAACTTGGTTTTGCCGGGACGTTTAAGACCGGCAGTGTCGATAAAATTATAGTTTTTACCTTTATGCTGAACAAGCGAATCCGTGCTGTCTCTGGTGGTTCCGGGAATTTCGGATACGATTAATTTTTCCTTATTGAGCAAGGCGTTGATAAGTGAAGTCTTTCCGACATTTGGCCTGCCTACGATCGCTATATTTCTATGTCTTTCCTCCATCTTATCTTCCAGTTTATCCAGAGGACTATCTTTCATTATAAAATCACGTTTGCGAAGCGTTTCAACTATTTCTCCAAGCAATCCATCCAGCCCTGTTCTATGTAAAGCGGATACCTGGTGCGGTTCTCCCAGTCCTATTTTGTAAAACTCCGCGAGTTCGGCATCTTCTAAAGACCTATCGCATTTGTTGGCGACTAAAAAAACAGGTTTTCCTCCGGCTTTTTTTCGAAGTAGGTCGGCCACTTTAAAATCCTCCCCTGTGAGAGCTGTTTTACTGTCGACTATAAATAGGATTAAGTCAGCTTCTTCAATGGCTACCCGTACCTGAAGCTGCATATCGCTTTCAATGGTGTTGTCCCCTTTTCCAAAATCAAGACCACCGGTATCTACCAAAAAGAAATCGATTTTAGGATGTTCGACTTTATAAAAAATCCTGTCCCGCGTTGTTCCGGGTTCATCGGTTGTAATCGCAATGCGAGATCCGATTATTTTATTAAAAAGTGTCGATTTCCCTACATTGGGCCTCCCCACGATCGTAATGATCGGCGTTTTCATAAAGTTTTTTCAAAACAAATTACAAATTCCAATTACCAAATTCCAAACAAATTACAAATTCTAATGTTCAAATCTCAAACTTAATATTTTAAATCAAAATCAAATTATAGTTTTGGTTATTGAAATTTGGATATTGAGCATTGTTTGTAATTTGGGATTTGTAATTTGGTAATTGCGAGTAAAACGAGTTTTACGAGCTGTAGAATTGTTCTTTTGTACGCTTTGCACGGTAAAAATCGCGCTTTACTGCGGCTTGGCGAGTGTATCGCTTTCTTGGCTCTTGTTCATGATAACGATGCTTTTTGGCATTCATTAAAACACGACTGCGCTGAACCACTTTCTTAAAGCGACTTATTAAGCGTTCGTTTGATTCGTTTGATTTCTTTATAGCGTATAGCATTTTTCCTCCTTTTTAATTAATTAGCTTAATACTTATAGCGTAAAAGCGAGATTAGTGCAAACTTTTTTCGCAATTTCCAAATTCCTCCGCCGTGGCGGACCAAACAAAGTACAAATTTCAATGCTCAAAATCCAAACTAATTCTAATAACAACTTTAGTATTACCAATAATGTTTGAATATTGCAATTTGAATATTGAATATTATCTGGAATTTGGTAATTGGAATTTGATAATTGCTATTTTAGTTATTGATGGTTGGAATAAAGCTATGTTAAAATGCTGAGGAACTTACAACTTAACTAAAATAGCTATGGGATTCATGGATCAGGCAAAAGATATGTATAAGCTTCAAAAGCAAGCTAAACAGATTAAAAAACAATTAAAAAACATTCATATTGAAGCAGAGCACGATGGTGTTACCGTTGTTTGTAATGGCGAGCAGAATTTTATCGAATGCAAAGTTGCTGAGGCAGTCGCTGGTGACCCAAAACGTCTTGGTAAAGCTTTTGTAGAGGCAGCCAATAAAGCTGTTAAAAAATCTCAGACAATCGGTGCGGAGAAGATGAAGGATGTTATGGGAGGATTTGGGGGAATGTTTGGCGGTGATAAATAATTTTCATTATAAATGTTACGTAGATACAGCATTAATGCTGTATCTCCGTAACATT
>JAUXFE010000057.1 GCA_030620215.1 Candidatus Peregrinibacteria bacterium | reverse complement strand
GCCTGTACCGGTACGGGGGTTTTAATTTTAATACCGCAATCTGAGCCCTTTTCCAGCTCTGTCACGTCTTCTTTAACGTGCTTAAGGGATTCGAGCTCTGTCTCGAAAAGAATCTCATCACCGCGCTTAATACGTGCCATTGATTTCGATTCAACTTTGCCTTTCTTTACCTTGCCACCGGCAATTACCCATTTCTTTTTATCCAGGAAGATTTCTTTGATTTCAATTGTTCCGAGTTCAATTATATTGATTTCCGGCTCAAGCATTCCGGAGAGTATTGCCTTAACATCTTCGATTAACTTATAGATGATGGTGTAATCTTTAATATCAACATGCTCTTTTTCTGCCATTTTCTGTACGTGAATAGTGGATTTTACGTGGAATCCAACCAAAAGAGCCTGACTGGCAGCAGCCATGACCACATCAGTATCCGTGATATTCCCTACTCCGAAGTGAATAACTTTTGCACCAACATCTGCTGATTTGATTTTTTGCAAAGCCTGCATGATCGCCTCTAGAGAACCTTTTGTGTCTGCCTTAAGTACAATTTTAAGAAATTTCATTTCACCTGTATGAATTTGTGAAACAATGCGATCGACCATTGAACCGCTCATTTTTTCCTCGTGTTCAAACATCAACTTCTGTAATTCTTCCGCACGTGCTTTAGCTACTTTGTCTGATTTGAAAGCCTGAACTATATCACCTGCCTGAGGTACTTTAGGAAGCCCTGAAATTCTGACAGGAGCTGAAGGAGGCGCTTTTTTTAATGATTTGCCTTTGTAATCGTGCATAGCTTTTATACGACCAAGCGATGTGCCTACTACAACGGTATCCCCTACTTTTAAGGTACCGGTATTAACCAGAATCGTAGCTACAGGACCAAGTGATTTATCGAGATTTGATTCTATCACCGTGCCTACAGCCAAGCGATTGGCATTTGCTTTAAGATCTTCCATATCCGCAGCAAGCAAAATCATTTCAAGCAAATCATCCATTCCTTCACCGGTAATAGCGGAAACCGGAACCATTATGGTTTTACCTCCCCAATCTTCGGATTGTAAATCGTACTCTGTCAATTCACCTTTAACTTTATCAATATTGGTATTCGGTTTATCTATTTTATTAATCGCAACAATAATTGGAATTCCTGCTTCTTTGGCATGGTGAATGGATTCTACGGTCTGAGGCTTCACGCCTTCATCTGCGGCGACGACAAGAATGGCAATATCCGTTGCTTTCGCGCCACGGGCGCGCATGGATGTAAAAGTTTCGTGGCCGGGAGTGTCTAAAAATGTGATTTGCTTACCATTTTTTTCTACCTGATAAGCTCCGATATGCTGAGTGATTCCTCCGGCTTCTGTATCGACCACGTTGGCTTTTCGGATGTAATCCAATATCTTTGTCTTACCATGGTCAACGTGCCCCATAATACTGATAATAGGCGGACGGGTTTTAAGCCTGGACTTCTCTTCTTCTTGTAATAATTTTTTGATATCGCCTTCAAACAATTCTTCGGAAGTCGCCTCTTCCTCTTTTCTTTTAACCTCCACACCTAGCTCAGAAGCTATGATTGCAGATGTATCAAAATCGAGCTTCTGGTTAATGGTCGCCATAATCCCATTTTTAAGCAGGGCGGCAATTACCTTTGAAACTGGCAGACCACATTTTTCTGAGAACTCCTTAACACTGACGATGGATGGAATTTCAATAATTCCTGTTTTAGCTTTAATTTGAGGTTGAGCTTTTGCCCCTCTCTTCTGACCGATTGCACGGGATTTTTTTTGTGCACGAAAGTGTTCGCGATCTATTTCACGCTCTATTGCAATTTCTTCAACACTTAATTTGTCGGCTTCTTCTTCCTGGTAACTTACCTTGGCAATTTTGATCTTGCGGCCCGGATGGCGCTGCATGGTTTCTAAGATTTGTTCTTCTTGATATTGTTTGCCTTTCTTTCTCTTCTTTTTCTTGGATTTGTAATATGTTTTTGGCAGTTCTTCTTTGGTGGACTTTTTTGCCCCCGGCGCAATTTCAATACGCCTTGTAACATGTACAGCCGCACCTTCATCGGCTTTGGCTTTTAGCGTTGTTTTTGGTACATGAGCTCTGTTCTCTGCTCTGAGTGATTCTTTCGGTGTAAGTATTCCTTCTTTTTCCCTCTCTTTCTTCTCTATATCTTCCTTTTCCTTTTTTGTCATTGCTTTTTTTGGTGCAGCCTTTTTTTCTTCCTCCTTCTTTTCCTCTTTTATTGCCTTTGTCTTCTTTTTAGTTTCCTCTTTCAAAATTACCGCCACTTTTCTAGCCTTTAAAGTCGGTTTAATTTTACCTTTCAAAAAACGCATTACCCCTGAGGCAAGTGCGTCTTCGACTTCGTGTGCGGTGGGGCTTATTCCAAAATTTGTTTTAGCAAGCTCCCGGCGCAATTCCTGCGTCGTTATTCTAAGCTCCCTTGCTATTTCGCTTAAATGCATATACTCCTTCGCTTTAATAAATTGGATTATGCACCGTAACTTAAATATTTACTTTTAGCTCTGCAAAGCGTAATTAAAGCTACGGAGCATTATGCATATTTCTGAAATATTTAAGTGAAGGTGCATAGATTAAACTTGCTTATGTGGTAAATAAGCTCAAAAAGAGTAGCACTTGGATAAATTAAAGTAAAGATTAATTCAAATTACCAATGACCAATGACCAATGACGCAATGACCAATGACCAATGACGCAATGACGCAATGACCAATTAGATTTAAAATTGCATTAGTAAAAACACAAACCATAATTGGTCATTGCCCGAGCCTAGGGCTCCCCTTTGGGGTAGGGTCGCGTAGCGAGTCATTGGGGATTGGTCATTGAATGAAATCCGCCATTGCATCAATCGTCTCCTTTAAGTCCTCCGGACCTTCTATAACATAAACGGTTTCATCATCGCAATCACGGACTGTGAAATATTCAAAATCAGAATCACTTGGTTCATCTTCTAATATGCTGATCGTTATAATCGCATCGCTCAAATAATCCAAAGATTTATCGGCAAAACCGACTATCCAACGTGTGTTGTTTATTGCCCCAAAACTTCGGTAGTACCAGTTTTTTGGATATTCCATTGAAAAATCTTTATGAGGATTTTCATATAAACGCATATCTTCACTTACTTTGCGGGGGTCATAATCTTCGTTTCCTCCTACTGATGGTTTGATTATGGTTTTTTGATAATTGCCCTGAACATCTTCTCCGGAAACCAATTCCCAATCACGATCTTCACCCTCTTCAAAATGGGCTTTTTCGATGAAAGTGAATTCATTGGCCGATGGAGCAAAGGAGTAAAGAGTTCTGTATTTTTCTTCTTCAAATTCATATACAACAGCAATCAGACTTTCGCTTTCTGTAAGCTCATATTGAATAATCTTAGCCCCATCAACATCTAAGATCTGATCTTTGTATTTTTCGATAGTGGTTATTAAAGCATTAGTATCCAGACCTTCTTCTCTTAAATCATTGTCACTATCAACACATTCATAGCGGGTTGGACAACCTGTGGTTTTGCTGTATTCGGCAATTCTGTAATCCCTGCAATCTCTTGGTACCGGAATAAATGGGCAATCGAAATCTGTATCCTCCGGAGTTAATGAAACGCAAATACCTTCGGCGTCTTCTTCCGCGCTATCGAGTTCACATCTGTAACCTTCTCCACATTTTACATCTTCTTCTCCTCCGCATTTATCGCCTGTTTTGGTGCTTATATAAATTAACTGAATACTTTCCAAAAGATTATAAAATATGCCTTTTTCTTCGTCTGCGTATTTACCTTCTTCATTGAATATAACCTTGTAAACCTTCTTTTTGGGAGGATTTGGGATATACATTCGAATAGTTGAGCCGTCTAAAAATCGTAAAGATCTTTGGGCTCCGATAGTAACAGAAGTTCCTTTACCGGATTCCTGCGAAGATACAAATGCGTCTAAATCTGTTTTGTCGTTGTATATCACGACATTCACCCATTTATAATCATCTTCCGTAAGACTTAAGCCTTCACTGTTTTCTGCAAGCTCCCATGCTCCCGGATATGAAAAACTAAACCCGTACATCCGATTTTCATAATCAAGAAGTTCATCCGAAACAGAGCCATCTTCAAATTCAATTTCCATCACGCTTAAAACAGGCTCCTCATCTCCGATAACTTTTGCATAAACTCCTTTAACAATAACCCGTTTTTCCAAATAGCGATTTAAATCGAAATTCTGGCTTTGAATAATAACTAGGTCGTCGTCATCCATTCGTATTTGGTGAGTCCCCTGCTGATAAACATCGAACTCTAAAGTTTCAACAATACCTGTATATTCATATTCCTGATCGACATCTTCGGCAATGCGGTCTTCCAGATTTGGAACATTACCCCCACAGGACGTGAGTAGCGCGATTGCAAGAATAAATGTAAGAATTAATTTTTTCATATGTCTAAAAATTAGGTAGTGGAATTATACCCCAACTTACTAAAACTCTAAACTCTAAATTTAAAACTCTAATCAATTTTAAACCTCTAAGCTCAAAAATATAAATCACTATTGAAAACTTTAAATTTTAATATTTGAGTTTGCTTAGAGTTTAGAGTTTAGAACTTTGAGTTTCATGATATGATTATATCGTAGTCAGTAACAAAAAAATATCATGTTCATTGCCTTTGAGGGCCTAGACGGCTCTGGCTCATCTACTCAATCTAAACTACTTGCGGAAAGGTTAGAAAAGAATGGACGTCCTGTTCTTAAAACCAAAGAACCCACCAAAGACACCTATATCGGTAAAATGATAAAGGAGATATTACAGTATAAATGGAAGGTTTCTCCTCAAACGTTGCAACTTCTTTTTACAGCGGACAGAACTGAACATCTTAAAAATAAAATCGAACCCGCTATAAAAAATGGACAGGTCGTAGTGACTGATCGTTACTTTTTTTCCACACTTGCTTACGGCGCTAT